>JBDTWH010000116.1:0-2135 GCA_040006795.1 Actinomycetota bacterium
GAGTCGGGGCTCGCACTTCTGCTGCGCGTCCTCCGAATGATGCACCGAAGGACTCCCCCTGATCCGACGGCCTCCTCGTCCATGCCGGTGAAGGCACCCTCGTCAGGCGGGACCATAAGTCGCATTCCCGAGCTCCGGTACCGGTCGGCGCCAGACGGCAAGTCCCTGAGGCTTACCTGACCGTATGGTTGTCTGATAACGGACTAATCGGTCGGGACCAAGGTCCCGACCGATTAGCAAAATGATAACTTTAGCAACTATTCAGTCGCTTCAAGAGCGTGTCTGATCTCTCAAAGAGCCAGGTTCTTGGCTACAATCCCGGCCAGCCGCTCGGCCACAGCCTGGGCGGCAACAGCATCCCCGGCCTCGACCATGACCCTCACCAGAGGCTCGGTGCCAGATTTCCGCAGCAGCACCCGACCAGTCCCGTCAAGCTCCGCCTGAGCCGCGCGGACCGCGGTCTGCAACCCCTCGTCGTCCTCAACCCTGCTCTTGTCCACGCCCCGCACGTTGATCAGCACCTGGGGCAGCCGCTTCATCACGGAAGCCAGGTCCTCCAGTGAGCGACCGGTCGCCGCACAACGCGAGGCCAGCATCAGTCCGGTCATCGTGCCATCACCGGTGGTTCCGTGGTCCAGGAAGATGACGTGCCCGGACTGTTCACCCCCCAGCGAGAACGCGCCCGCCTTCATCTCCTCCAGCACGTAGCGGTCACCAACAGCGGTCTGCATGACCGAGACGCCCTCGTGCTCAAGGGCCTGGAGCATCCCCAGGTTGCTCATGACTGTTGCGACCAGCGTGTCGTGAGCGAGCACTCCCCGCTCACGCATTGCCAGGGACAGGATCGCCATGATCTGGTCGCCGTCAACGTCCGTCCCCCTGGCGTCCACGGCCAGGCAACGATCGGCGTCGCCATCAAGGGCGATGCCCAGATGCGCACCCGCAGCGACCACGGCCTTCTGGAGCTTCTCAAGGTGAGTGGAGCCATAGCCATCGTTGATGTTCAGCCCGTCGGGCTCGCAGCCGATGACTGTCACGGTGGCACCGGCCTGGCGGAAGGCTTCCGGGGCAACCACGCTCGCAGCGCCATGGGCGGCATCAATCACCACGTGCAAGCCGTCCAGCCGGTTGGGCAGGGCGCCAAGCAGATGCTCGATGTAGCGGGCAGGACCGTCCGTCAGCGCGCGCACCCGGCCCACGTCCGACCCGGTGGGGCGATCCCACGGCTCGTTCATCCGTGCCTCAATCGCATCCTCAAGCCCGTCGGCCAGCTTGTGCCCACCCCGCGCGAAGAACTTGATCCCGTTGTCAGGCATCGCGTTGTGAGATGCCGAGAGCATGACACCCAGGTCGGCGCCGCTGTCGGCGATCAGGAACGCGATGGCAGGAGTCGGCATCACACCGGCATCCTGGACATCGACGCCCGCAGAGGCCAACCCTGCGATGGTTGCCGCCGTGAGGAACTCACCCGAGGCGCGGGGGTCCCGCCCGACAACGGCTCGTGGTCGATGACCCTTGAAGGCGCCGACCTCGCCCAGCACGTGCGCAGCAGCAACGGACAGGTCGAGTGCGAGCTCGGCGGTCAGCTCCTTGTTGGCAAGACCACGAACGCCGTCGGTGCCAAAGAGTCGAGCAGCCATAGGGGGTGAGCCTTTCGTGAAGGAGAACCTTGCGCCAGGTGAGGGTGAGTCGCACCGGATCTAGGTGAAGGTGCACCGGAACAGTTCACTTGAGAACCACGCACTCAAGGCGCGTGGAGGCAGATCGCGACGTCCCAACGGTGTAGCGGCCCGTCCGCAGCCACTACCCCGCTGATACAGCAGTAGCGGCCTCGAAGCGCAGCCGAAGCCGGACTCGAAGCCGCCACCGGCGGATGATGTGGCTCAGCGCTTGCTGTACTGGGGCGCCTTGCGGGCCTTCTTCAGACCAGCCTTCTTGCGCTCGGGGACGCGAGCATCCCGGGTCAGGAAGCCGGCCTTCTTCAGGGCAGGACGGTTCAGCTCCTCGTCAACGCCGTTCAGCGATCGCGCAACGCCCAGACGCACCGCGCCGGCCTGGCCGGAGGGGCCACCGCCGTGCACGCGGACGAGCACGTCGTAGGAGCCGTCGAGCTCGAGCACCTTGAAGGGCTCGTT
>JBDTWH010000117.1:0-45847 GCA_040006795.1 Actinomycetota bacterium
CCAGTTTGTGCAAACACCACCACCGGGTCAAACACGAAGCCGGCTGGAGACTGACCATGACCAAAGACGGCGAATGCACCTGGACCGACCCCCACCACCGCCAGTACGCCACCCACCCCGTCAACCACCACCAGATGGCAGCCTGACGCTGCACTCAGTGCGAGCCAACCTGCAACTGGCGCGCGAGCGACCAAGACCGGTCCGTCGTGCGCCCTGAACCTCCACATCATGTCCGGTGACCACGGGCAACCCTCAGTCAGGCCTCGACGAGGTCCAGAGCGATGTCCAGAATCGGGGAGGAATGGGTCAGCCCGCCGACGCTGAGGAAGTCGACACCCGTCTCGGCATAAGCACGCGCGTCCTGCAGGGTCAGTCCCCCGGTGGCCTCGATCTCGACCTGTTCATCGGTGGCCCGCACAGCCTCGACCGTGTGCCGCAGCAGATCGACGGACATGTTGTCGCACAACAAGAACCTCGCCCCGGCCGCCACCGCTTCGAGGGCCTCAGCAGAGGTGGTGACCTCGACCTGGATGTCCACAGCGGGGTGGGCCAGATGAACGGCCTCGAAGGCAGCGGAGACCGAGCCGGCCGCGAGCTTGTGGTTGTCCTTGATCATGGCCACGTCGTACAGGCCCATCCGCTTGTTGGTGCCACCGCCGCAGCGCACGGCGTACTTCTCGAGGGCGCGCAGTCCCGGCGTCGTCTTGCGCGTGTCCAGAACCATCGCGCCGGTGCCCTCGAGGGCATCGGCCCAGGCCCTGGTGTGCCCGGCAATTCCCGAGAGTCGGCTGACCAGGTTGAGCATGGTGCGCTCTCCGACCAGGGTGGCCCGGGTCGAACCGCGCAGTATCGCGATGAGATCACCCGCGTGGACTGCGTCGCCGTCTTGGAGCAGGAGCTCCACGTCGACCTCGCTCGAACGGATGCGCTCGGTGACAGCCCGGAAGACCAACGAGATCAACGGCGCTCCGGCAAGCACGCCCTCAGCCCTGGCCACGACGTGCGCCGTGCTGCGCTGGGCCGCCGGGATCGTGGCTGAGCTGGTGACGTCGAGACCCGGGAAGCCGCCGAGGTCCTCGTCCAGCGCCCCATCAACAACAACCTGGGCCCGGGTCTCCGGGAACGCATTCACGAAGGATCCTCAGTTCTGACCGGGTGGAACGACGTGGTGATCGACCCGTCGACCTCTCGGACGGCGTAGGTGTTACCCAGCCAGCGAACATCGTCTCGCTCGGTGAAGTCCGAGCGGATATGTCCGCCACGGGTCTCCTCGCGAAGCGCGGCGACGGCAGTCAGGAGCTGTCCCACGTGAAGCAGGTTCGAGGTCTCCCACGAGTCGGGGTCGGCCGTCGAACCGGGCGTCGTCTCCGCGATGGCCTGGAGGTTCTTGGCCGCCTGGGCCAACGAGTCCACAGACCGCACGGCCCCGGTGCCCAGCGTCATCGCCCGCTGGACCGCGGTGCGCTCCTTGCTGGCGACCAGTGTCGCGTCCTCCCCCCGCACCACGGGCTCAGCCGAGGTCAGCTCCCCCGCGGCCAGGCGGGCGGTGATGTCGTCAGCGATGCGATAGGCGAAGACCAACCCTTCGAGCAGGGAGTTGGAGGCGAGTCGGTTCGCGCCGTGGACTCCGGTGCACGAGACCTCCCCGCAGGCATACAACCCGGCCAGGCTGGACCGGCCCATCACATCGGTGCGGACTCCCCCGCTGGCGTAGTGCTGTGCGGGAGCCACTGGCAGCAGCTCGGTCACCGGGTCGAAGCCGAGCTCACGACAGCGCGCGAGAATGGACGGAAAGCGCTTCTCGAGGAAGTCCTTGCCCAGATGACGTGCGTCCAGATAGACGTGGTCCGTGCCGGTCTGGGACATCCGGGCGACGATCGCCTTGGCCACGATGTCGCGCGGGGCGAGATCTGCAAGATCGTGGACTCCGGCCATGAACCGCACCCCGTCGCAGTCCACCAGGAAGGCGCCCTCGCCTCGCATGGCCTCGGACAGCAGGGGCTGCTGGCCGCTGGCACCCTCACCCAGCCAGAGGACCGTCGGGTGGAACTGGACGAACTCGAGGTCTGCGATCACCGCGCCAGCCCGCAGGGAGGCGGCAACGCCGTCACCGGTGGCAACGGAGGGGTTCGTGGTAGCCGAGTACACCTGCCCGAGCCCGCCGGTGGCCAGGACGACGGCTCGGGCGTGTGCGGCGCCAACGCCGTCCAGCTGTCCCTCCCCGATGACGTGCAGGGTCACGCCACACACACGAGACTCGTTGTCCTGCAACAGATCCACCACGAGCGCGTGCTCGAGCACCTCGATGCCCGGATCGTCCTTGACTGCGATCAGCGCCGCGTCCAGGGACGCGATTAGTGCCCGGGAGATCTCCTTGCCGGTTGCGTCTCCACCTGCGTGCGCGATCCGGTTCCGGCCGTGACCCCCCTCGCGGGTCAGGGAGATCTTGCCGTCGGGCCCCCGGTCGAACTGTGTCCCGAGGGTCGCCAGCGCCCGAACGCGGCTCGGGCCCTCGGAGACCAGGATTCGCACGGCCTCTTCGTCGCAGACACCGGCGCCCGCGACGAGGGTGTCCGCGAGATGCTCGTCCGCAGAGTCCGCAGGATCCAGGGCGGCAGCGATTCCGCCCTGCGCCCACATCGTCGACCCCTCGGAGAGCACAGTCTTGGTAACCAGGAGTACCCGGTCCACCCGCTGGCGCAGACGTAGCGCGGCGGTGAGGCCGGCGATACCCGAGCCGACGACGATGACGTCGGCCGAGATGACCCAACCCGGCTCGGGCGCAGTCAGGCGGGCGGGGATGCGCAGGGTCGGGATGCGAAGCGTCGGGGTGTTGAGTGTCACAGCTGACCTCTTGACGTGCCGGATGCAGCCAGCCCGTGACCGTCGGGGACGAGTGCCGGGTCTCCCCCGATGTCGACGATCTGGTTGTGCTGGTCGACGAAAACCACGCGGGGCACGTACGAACGCGCTTCGACCTCGTCCATCTGGGCGTAGGCGATGATGATGGCGATGTCGCCGGGCTTGATGAGGTGGGCGGCGGCGCCATTGATGCAGATCTGCCCTGACCCGGCCTCGCCCTCGATCACATAGGTCGTCAACCGGTTCCCGTTGGTCACGTCGACCACGTCCACCCGCTCGCCGGGCAGCATTCGGGCGGCCAGAAGCAGCGTGCGGTCTATCGTCACCGAGCCGACGTAGTCCAGATCGGCCTGGGTGACCGTCACCCTGTGGAGCTTGGCGTGGAGCATGTGGTGTTGCACAGAGACGTCCTTCAGCTCGTAGGGCTCGTGAGGTCAAGCAGGTTGTGGGCGCGCCCGACGTCCTCGGAGAAGACCTCGAGCGCCCCGCCGCTCGGACCCAGATCGACGGGGAGGTTGTCGATCAGCCGAGTGGTCCCCACCCGGCCGGCAACGGCAAGCAACGCCTCGCCCCGGTACCACTCGGGCACATCCTCCAGCGTCGAGGGATCCACCAGCACGAGATAGTCGATGAGGGCAAGAGGCTCCCTGACCAGCACCGCCCGGGCGGCGCGGCGTACGGCCGAGGGCCCTTCGATCGCGGCGGCAGCGCCGGCTCGCAGCGCCCGGGACAGGCACAGCGCGGTCTCCCTGTCCGACTCGGCGAGATACATGTTGCGGCTGCTCATCGCCAGGCCATCGGACTCCCTGACCGTCGCGACCGAGACGATCTCGACGGGGAAGTCAAGGTCGCGGGCCATTCGGCGGATGAGCAGCAGCTGCTGTGCATCCTTCTGGCCGAAATACGCCTGGTCGGCGCGGGTGAGGTGGAGCATCTTGCCCACCACGGTCAGAACCCCGTCGAAGTGCCCGGGCCGCGCCTGGCCCTCGAGCACGTTCCCGAGCGGGCCGGCAGAGACGCGTACTCCCGGATCACCGTCCGGGTAGACCACACTCGGCATCGGCATGAAGACCAGGTCAACCCCCTCGCGCCGACAGATCTCCAGGTCGGCCTCGTTCGTCCGCGGATATCGCGCGAGGTCCTCACGGGGGCCGAACTGCAGTGGATTGAGGAAGATCGTCACGATGACGTGTCGAGCCCTGGCCCTCGCCTGGCGAATGAGAGTCGCATGCCCCTCGTGCAGCGCACCCATCGTCATGACCACCCCAACGTCGCCATCCCCCAGCCGCGCGTAGGCGGCCTTCAGCTGGGCACGAGTCTGCGCGACCACCGGCCCCGCGCCGGCCACGTGCGTAGCGCTGCCGCTCCTGACAGCCGGGGGGGTGGTCTCAGAGCTGGCTGTCTTTCTTAAGTGGTCAGAAGTCTCGGTCACAGGTGCTCCTCCGGGGCGGCAAGAATAGCGAGCAGGGGTTCGGCGTCGGCCGCCGTCAACCGCCCACCGGCGAGCGCCCTCACTGCGGTCGCCCGGGCCAGCGCGACATAGGTCGGCCGGATATCTGGGGTCTGCTCTGTCAGTTGTGCCAGGTGCGCAGCAACCGTACTCGCATCCCCCCGGGCGACCGGCCCGGTGAGGGCACCGTCACCCATTCGGAGCGCGTTGTCGAGTGCGGCATTCAGCAGGGGCGCGATAAGACGCTGCGGGTCCTCAACCCCGGCCGAGCCCAGGACCTGCATGGCCTGCGCCACCAGCGTTACCAGGTGGTTTGACCCATGCGCGAGCCCTGCGTGATACATGGGCCGGTTCTGCTCCTCGATCCACACCGGCTCGGCGCCCATCTCCAGCACGAGCGCTTCAGCGACCGGCCGCAGAACCTCTGGGGCGGTGATCCCGAAGCAGCAGTCCGTCAGCCGCACGAGATCCATCGAGGTGCCGGTGAAGGTCATGGCCGGATGCAGGGCCAGACCCAGGATGTGATGACCTGCGGCAGGCTCGAAGATCCCCGCACCGTAACGCCCGGAGGTGTGCACCACGAGCTGTCCGGCCTGCCAGGAGCCGGTAGCACTCAAACCGGCCACCAGCGAGGGCAGCGCGTCATCGGGGACGGTCAGCAGGACCAGCTCGGCCCGTTCGATGACTTCCTCAACGGCCATGACGGGTATGCCGGGGAGCAGGTCAGCAGCCCGGACGCGCGACTGCTCACTCACCGCCGAGACGGCCACAAGGCGGTGGCCGGCCCGGTGAAGGGCGGCGCCCAGGACGGCACCGACCCTGCCGGTGCCGACGATCCCGACGTCAAGGCGGGCGGGTCGTTCCGTGCTCGCAGCCTGGTCACTCACGCCCGAAACGCTAGCGTGTCGCCGGAACACGTAGCGTTCGGCCCGTGACGTGGACTCCGTGGAAGCAGGCGTGGGATCAGGCTCTCTACGGTGAGAGCGGCTTCTACCGACAACCGGCCGGGCCCGCCGGCCACTTCTCGACGGCCACGCAGGGTGTGCCACAGATCGGCGAACAGCTGGCCCGGGCTCTGCTCACGCTGATGGACCGAGAGCGCCTGCACACCTTCGTGGACATGGGTTGCGGGCGAGGCGAGCTGCTCGAGCAGGTCCATCTGCTGGGCCCGCACATCCACTGCCTCGGCGTCGACATCGTCCCGAGGCCCGAGCTCGGCACAGGCATCGGCTGGCTTCAGTCGCCTGGCGGGGATCGGCTCCCGGAGGGTCTCGACGATCTGCGCGACACCTTGGTCTTCGCCAACGAATGGCTTGATGTGGTGCCGTGCCCGATCGCCCAGGTGGACGAGAACGGCGAGCTCCACGAGGTCCTTGTCGATACCTCGACCGGGGTTGAAAAGCTCGGCGACGTGGTATCCGGCAGTAGTCGTCAGTGGTGTGAGCGGTTCTGGCCGACAGATGCTCTGGAGTCCGGGGACCGCGTCGAGATCGGGCTGAGCCGGGACCGGGCCTGGGACGATCTCGTGTCCCGGGTCGGATCCGGGCTCGCGATCGCTGTCGACTATGGCCACACGATCGACTCCCGTCCCGCGCCGGGCACCCTGACCGGCTTCAGAGCAGGACGCCAGGTTCTGCCTGTCCCGGACGGGTCATGTGACCTGACCGCGCATGTCGCCATGGACTCCCTCGCCCGCGACGAGCTGATTGATCAGCGGACGGCGCTGCGTCGCCTCGGGGTCAGCGGCCAGATCCCGCCTCAGGACCTGGCACGCAGCAGCCCCATGGCATATCTGCGGGGGCTGAGCTCTGCCTCGGCGGCCGCAGCCCTGAGCGCCCGGGGAGGGTTCGGCGACTTCTTGTGGGCCCACAAACACGTGAGGTGAGAGCACGTGAGGCGAGACCACCTGAGGTGAGAGAATGCGTGCGGTATGTCGTCGCCACAGCCTCACAGACACTGGATCCTTACGCATGATGAGAACTTCTAGCAGGATGAGATCGGCTGCCACCCGACGTGCGGCGACCGGGCTCTGCCTTGCTGCGGCCGCTGCCCTTCTGAGCGCATGCGGTGGCGGGGCATCCACGGGACCGGAGTCCGTGGTCACCCTGACGATCACGCCGACTGTTACCGCCAGCGCCGTCCGGCCGAGCGCCAGCACCCGGTCGAGCACCATCAAGAGCGATGTCGTTGGCCGCCGCTTCGACCTGGGAACGATCGTCAGGCTGGAGGACGAGAACGGCTTGCCTGTCATCATCTTCGACCGATGGACCGTGCAGGGAGTCCCGGACCCCGCACTCGCGACACACGGTGTGCCCGTCCACGTGCACTCCGATGCGCCCTACCAGAACCTCAACGACAGGATCACCTACCGCATCCCGGTCTCCCAGAGTGCAGTTTTCACCTATCGGCACTGTGTCACCATCGACCGGCCCCCGGTGCAGAGATCGTCGACCTTGAACGAGTTCGCCGGGCTGCAGAGCTCTGAGAAAGTTGTCCTTCTGACGCTGAATACGAAGGGGCAGGCGGTCAAGGCGGAGAACGACCCTGCCTGCTGATCGGTTGGCGCCTCATTGGCCGGTTCGCACGCATGACAGAATGCCGATATGACCACGTCGCAACTACTCCCCGTCGGGTCGCAAGAACTCACCATCGGGTTAGGCGCCAGTGGGCTCGAGACGACCGACATGGTGCTCAACATCGGACCGCAGCACCCTGCCACGCACGGCGTGCTCCGGCTTCGGCTGGTGGTCGACGGCGAGCGCATCGTCACCGCCGAGCCGATCGTGGGCTATATGCACCGTGGCGCCGAGAAGCTGTTCGAGGTGCGCGACTACAGGCAGATCATGGCTCTGGCCAACCGGCACGACTGGCTGTCGGGGTTCGCCAACGAGCTCGGTGTCGTCCTCGGGGTCGAGGCACTGATGGGCATGGAGGTGCCAGAGCGCGCTACCTGGATCCGTACGCTGATGGCCGAGCTCACCCGCGTCCTGAGCCACCTGATGTTCCTCGGCTCATACCCTCTTGAGCTGGGAGCCATCACCCCGATCTTCTACTCTTTCCGAGAGCGCGAAGAGCTACAGGCAGTGCTTGAGGAAGCCACCGGTGGGCGCCTGCACCTCATGTTCAACCAGGTGGGTGGACTGAAGGCAGACCTGCCCGCCGGTTGGCTGGGCAGGGCCGAGTCAGCGATCAAGTCCGTGCGGGGCCGGCTGCCGGACCTCGAGAGCCTCCTCGTCGGGAACGAGATCATCCACGCGCGAGCCCGCGGCGTAGGGATCCTCAGTCGGGAAACCGTTGCGGCGTATGGTGTTTCGGGGCCAATAGCCCGCGCCTCTGGCGTCGATATGGATCTGCGTCGCGATGAGCCCTACCTGGCATACGGCGAGCTCTTTGCCGAGGGTGGCCCGGGTCGGGTCGTGACGCGCACTGCTGGCGACGGACTCGCCCGGCTTGAGTGCCTGCTGGAACAGGTTCACGTGAGCCTCGATCTTGCCGAGCACTGCCTCGGCGTCCTCGGGTCGCTCCCTCAAGGGCCCGTCAATGTCAGGCTGCCGAAGATCGTGAAGGCTCCCGAGGGCCATCTCTACACCCAGACGGAAAACCCGCTGGGCTTCAACGGCTACTACCTGGTGTCGCGAGGCGAGAAGACGCCCTGGCGAATGAAGCTGCGCACCGCGTCCTTCAACAACGTCTCCGTCCTGTCCGCCGTGTTGCCAGGCTGCCTGATCTCCGACATGGTCTCCATCCTGGGCTCGATGTTCTTCGTCGTCGGAGACGTCGACAAGTAGCTGTCTTCGTGGCGGAGGCCTCACGCCTGCCCCTCGCCCCGTGATCTCAGGACCGCACTTCCCAGCACCTAAGTCTGCGTCCGAAGTCCTCAGCGCCCGTATGAGTCGTTGGACTCTTCGTCGCCCTCACGGTCGTTGTCACGCTCGGGGTCGCCGCGACCCTTGTCCACCCGGCACATCCTCTGGACCACCAGCCCGGCAACCACCATCAAGACCCCGCCGGCGGCCAGCGCGGCAAGCCTCCACGCGAGGGAGCGAACCGATGCGACATCGATGTCCGGAACCAGCACCAGGATCTGAGCCAGATACCAGCCGGTGAGCAGCGCCCCGGTCAGCGCCGACGCCTGAGCCAGGACCACGGTACGCATCGCCCGAATGGGGTTGAGCGGCTTCCTGGCCTGGCCACGCAGGAACCGACGGACCGGCAGCCCGGCAAGGAACACACCACCGGCCATGAATACCAGGACGATCAGTGCGCCCAAGGGGGCCGGTGGCAGAGCGCCGCCCTGAGCGGTCCAGATGCGAAGAACCAGATATCCGAAGGCGGTGACGACCAGCCCCACCAGCAGCAGGAGTCGGATCGTGACGCCCTTGCCGCCGCTCAGCATGTCGCACCCCGCAGACTCAGACTGGTCACCATGAGGGGCTCCAGTCGGGGCCCGGCCGGACTGCACGCTCAGCGGCGCCCCGAGCGTCGGTATCCTCGGCTCGTTCGAGCAGCTCACTGACCGGAACCAGCGCCTCGTCAACCCGAAGCACCGCCTGGGCGTCGACGGCGGCCCACGGAGCCAGCACGAATGTTCGTTCATGGGCGCGAGGATGGGGCAGCATCAGCTCAGGGTCGCTGCTGACCAGGTCCGAGCCCAGCCCGGGATCGCCGTACTGGATGAGGTCCAGGTCGAGGGTTCTGGCGCCCCAGCGAGTTTCGCGAACCCGGCCGTGGTCCGCCTCGACTCTGTGGAGCTCCATCAGCAACGCGTAGGGGGCCAGCCGGGTCCGGGCCAGAACGACCGCGTTCAGGTAGGCAGGCTGTTCCGGACCACCAACCGGATCGGTCTCGAACAGGTCTGAGACGGCGGTGACGCGCAGTCCGTCGACGAAGGCCAGCTGCCGGACAGTCGCCTCGAGGGTGGCTTGCACGGCTCCCAGGTTGGCACCCAGGGCGATCACGACCGGCTCGTCACGGCGACGTTCGACCACTACCTGAACGTCGCCGAACGGCACACCGACCGGGGCCTGGGGCTTGTGGACGGTGACCTCGACGGCCTGCACCAGAGGGCGCCGCAGGGCAGCTGTCGCGATCTGGTCGGCCAGCGACTCGATCAGGTCCAACGACGGACCGGTGATCAGCTCCACGATGTCCGCAGCCACCTCGGCATAGCTGACCGTGTGGGCCAGAAGGTCGCTGCCGCCGGCTCGCCGAAGGTCGACCTCGAGCTCGACATCCACGACGAAGTCCTGTCCATCGACCTTTTCGACGTCGAGCACCCCATGGAAGCCGCGAGCGGCGACTCCCTTCAGAACGATCCGATCCGTCATCGGGCAGCCTCCATGGCGGCAACCACCCGGAGCGCGTCGACACTTGCCGCCACATCGTGGACACGGACCCCCCAGACTCCGGCGAGGCCCGCGATCACCGTCGTCGCGGCGGTACCCACGTCTCGCTCGGCCGGGGGTCTCAGCGGGTGTCCCTCGGAGATGCCAACGCCGCCCAGAAAGGACTTCCGCGAGGTGCCGACGAGCACCGGGAACCCTAGTGCCTGCAAGGCGTCAAGGTGGGCAAGCAACGACCAGTTGTGCTCGGGGAGCTTGGCGAAGCCGAAGCCCGGGTCCAGGATCAGCTGCTCCCGGCGCACCCCCTGCGAGCACAGGTCGGAAACCCTCTCACTCAGGGCGCGGCATACCTCGACAACCACATCGTCATACGATGCCCGGCCCTGCATCGTGTCGCTGTGGCCCCGCCAGTGCATGACCACGAAGGGCACGTCCGCCTGCGCGACCATCCGAGCCATCCCGGGGTCGGCCAGACCCCCGCTGACGTCGTTCACGATCGAGGCGCCAGCCTCAACGGCCTGTCCTGCCACCGACGCCCTCATGGTATCCACCGAGACCCGGGCCCCTGCCCGGGACAGCTCACGGATCACCGGGATAACCCGATGCAGCTCCTCTTCCGTGATCGGCCGATCGGCTCCGGGGCGGGTGGACTCACCTCCCACGTCCAGGATCTCGGCACCCTGCTCCAGCAGGTCGAGCCCATGAGCCACCGCCGCACCGGTGCTGAACCACTTGCCGCCGTCGCTGAAGGAGTCAGGTGTGACGTTGACGACCCCCATCACCAGTGTGCTCATGATCAGGCACCGCTGAAACGCCGCAGATGCGGCCAGGTCAGGAAGGCCTCGGCCTCAAGGGCGGCCATCGCGATCCGGGGCAGGTCGCGAGTCGCCGGATACACGACGAAACGTGGCACCCAGGTGGGCTGGAACTTGGCGTTGAACCTGTAGAGGCTCTCGATCTGAAACCAGCGAGAGGCGAACAGGAGGATTCTGCGCCACGCCCGGAGGAACGGACCCGCGCCCAGTCGTTCTCCCCGTTCCAGGGTCGAGCGGAAGGCTGCAAAGTTGAGAGAGACGCGTTTGATGCCCAGCGTGGGGGCCAACCTCAGGGCGTCCACGATGAGCAGCTCGTTCACGCCGGCCTCCGCGGTCCTGTCCCGCCGCATGAGATCCAGGGACATGCCGTCATCGCCCCAGGGGACGAACTGCAGGAAGGCTCGCATGACCCCGTCGTGCCGGGCGACCACGAAGACGCAGTCGGGGTCAACCGGGTCCACCAGCCGGCCCAGGGCCATCGAGAAGCCATGCTCGGTCTCAGTGCCCCGCCAGGCATCCGCGTCGACCAGGGCCCGACGCCGCTCGCCCTCGGAGACGGTTCCGGCACGCAGGACCTCTGTGGTGTAGCCGGCTCGCTCGATCCGCTTCACCATCTGGCGGACGTTTCGCATCGGCCGACCGTCCAGGGAGAAGCTGGCCGCGTCGACCACCGCCTCATCGCCAAGCTCCAGCGCGCTGAACCCGGTCTCCCTGCACCAGATAACGCCCCCCCGCTCCGAACAGCCAATCACCGCGGGCGTCCAGGCGTGCACCTCGGCCTCGGCCAGGAAGCTGGCTATCGCGCCGGGCCACGCCTCCGGGTCACCGAGCGGGTCACCGCTGGCCAGCATCACTCCGGAGACCACGCGGTAGGCGATCGCCGCCTTGCCGGACTCGGACCAGACCACGCTCTTGTCTCGACGAAGGTTGAAGTAGCCCAGGGAGTCCGGGCTGCGACGGAGCAGGGCGCGCATGGACGACTCGTCGGCGTCGGTCAGCTCCGGGCGTGGCTCAGGGGCTCGCAGAGCGAGATAGATGGTCGTGAGGGCCGTCATCAGGCCCAGGGCACTCAGCACGAAGTCATTCAGGTCATTGAAGCGGTCGGGCGCGAAGTCCAGCGGACCGTTGAAGCCCACCATGCCGGAGACAACCTCATGGAGCGTGCTCACAAAGCTCGGCGGCCCCCCCACCACATGATGACGAAGAAGCGTCACCAGGAGCACGCCGACAACGACGCTTGCAGAGGCGAGAACAAAGAACACGCGCACGGCCCGCCACCGGGTCCTCGGGTCGCCCAGCGCCCTGAACTCGGTCCGGTAGACGATCAGCGCGACCAGCACCGCCAGCGACAGGACGGCAGGGACCAGCTCGAACTTGACCGTGTGAGCAACAACGCTGAAGGCCAGCAGCGCCACCGCCGCCCGCCACGCCCGACGTTTTCGGCGCCGCAGCGCGTGGGCCAGGAGCAGCAGAAGTATTCCGGATACGACCGTCGTCGCGGATGCTGCGGCCGCGGCACCCGGCATCAGCTCGGTCAGGGGGAGCAACCGATGTCGCAAGCCAGGACGCAGCCCCGTCACGATATCGGCGAACCCGACCAGATAGGCGAGCGCGCCGATGACCCTGGGGGCACGCGAGCGACGGCTGGTGAACCCAGCCCGTCGAGAGAATACGTGTGAGATTGTGCGCGGCGGGGCGCTTTCGCTCATCTGTTGCCGCCCAGCACCAGTCCCATCGCCTCGGCGCGGGTCGCAGGATCACGTAGCTGGCCTCGGACGGCTGAGGTGATCGTTCGCGAACCCGGTCTGCGGACGCCGCGCATGGACATGCAGAGGTGCTCGCACTCGATGACCACCAGGACTCCCAGGGGTTTGAGATGCTCGGACAGGGCATCCGCGATCTGGGTGGTCATCCGCTCCTGGACCTGAGGGCGTCGGGCATAGACATCCACCAGCCGGGCCAGCTTGGACAACCCGGTCACCCGACCGTCGTGGCCCGGGATGTACCCGACGTGGGCGACCCCGTGGAACGGCACGAGATGGTGCTCGCAGGTGCTGTAGACCTCGATGTCCTTCACCAGGATGAGCTCGTCATGACCGATCTCGAACGTCGTCGTCAGAACGTCCTCGGGCTTCTGGGCCATACCAGCGAAGATCTCGGCGTACGACCTCGCCACACGGGCCGGGGTCTGCTCAAGCCCGTCCCGGTCGGGGTCCTCGCCGATCGCCAGCAAGATCTCACGGACTGCGCGCTCAATACGCTCGAGATCAATCGGAGCTGGGGTCGACATGACCGTCCTCGGGAAACTCGATCACAACCGTCTCGGGGTGTTCCGGGATCTCGATCAGAGCCGTTGAGGGGTGCTCCATGCCAGGAGCGGTGCTGAGCGTGTCCTGCGGGCCGCCATTGGACATGGCGGCATGCTCTGCGGGGGTCATCACGGGTGGCATGTCACTGACATGGCGCCGTTCGCTGGAGAGCCACACCGGGCGCGACGGGCGCTTGACCACATTTGCAAAGATGTCGGTGAGCTGGCCCTTGGCCAGGGTCTCCTTCTCGAGCAGCTCAAGCACGAGGTTGTCCAGCACCTGGCGGTTGTCGTTCAGCGCATGCCAGGCCTCGTCGTGGGCAGCCTCGATCAGCCGGCGAATCTCCTCGTCCACCACGCTGGCCACAGCCTCTGAGTAGTCGCGCTGATGGCCCAGGTCGCGGCCCATGAAGACCTCACCGCTACCGTCCTGGCCGAGCTTGATCGCGCCGATGCGCTCACTCATGCCGAACTGCGTCACCATGCGCCTTGCCAGGCTTGTTGCTTTCTCGATGTCGTTCCCGGCGCCGGTCGTGGGGTCGTGGAAGACCATCTCCTCCGCGACCCGGCCGCCCAGGGCAAAGGCGAGCTGGTCGAGCATCTCGTTGCGCGTCGTGGAGTACTTGTCGTCCAGCGGCATCACCATGGTGTAACCCAGGGACCGGCCGCGCGGCAGGATCGTGATCTTGGTGACCGGATCGGTGTTCAGCATGGCCGAGGCGACGAGCGCGTGCCCACCCTCGTGGTAGGCCGTGATCTTCTTCTCCTTGGCGCTCATGATCCGGGTGCGCCTCTGGGGGCCGGAGACAACCCGGTCGATGGCCTCATCCAGGGCCAGGTCATCGATCAGCTTCGCGTTGCCGCGGGCTGTCAGCAGTGCCGCCTCGTTGAGGACGTTGGCCAGGTCGGCGCCGGTGAAGCCAGGCGTGCGACGGGCTACGGCCAGGAGGTCCACGCCTGTGGCCAGCGGCTTGCCCTTGCCATGGACCTGCAGGATGTTGTGACGGCCGATCATGTCCGGTGCGTCGACGGCGATCTGGCGGTCGAAGCGCCCCGGGCGAAGCAGCGCGGGGTCCAGGATATCGGGGCGGTTGGTCGCCGCGATCAGGATGACGTTGGTCTTGACGTCGAAGCCGTCCATCTCGACGAGGAGCTGGTTGAGCGTCTGCTCACGCTCGTCGTGACCACCGCCGAGACCGGCTCCACGGTGGCGACCGACGGCGTCGATCTCGTCGACGAACACGATGGCGGGAGCGTTGGCCTTGGCCTGCTCGAACAGGTCCCGGACCCGCGAGGCACCCACACCGACGAACATCTCGACGAAGTCCGAACCCGAGATGGAGTAGAACGGCACGCCGGCCTCGCCGGCAACAGCGCGCGCCAGCAGGGTCTTGCCGGTGCCGGGCGGCCCGTAGAGCAGAACGCCCTTGGGGATCTTGGCGCCAACCGCGAGGAACTTGGCCGGCTCGGCCAGGAACTCCTTGATCTCCAGCAGCTCCTCGACGGCCTCATCCACGCCTGCGACGTCAGCGAAGGTGACCTTGGGGGTGTCCTTGTTCGCGAGCTTGGCCTTGCTCTTGCCGAACTGCATGACCTTGGAGCCGCCACCCTGCATCTGGCTCATCAGGAACCAGAACAGGCCAAGGATGATGATCAGGGGAATGATGGTGGCCAGCAGGCCGTAGAACCAGTTCTGCTGGGGCGGGTCGTCGGTGTAGCCCTTGGGTGGCTGGTTGGCCGTGAGGGCCTGCACCAGGTCCGGGCCGCGCGCGACGACGTAGTAGGACATCACCTTGGTGGCGTCCTTGACCTTGGCGCCGTCGGAGTAGGGATGACCGGCCTTGAGGGTGAGGTTGATCTGGTCGTCTCCGACGAACTTGGCCGACTCGACCGCTTTCGTGTTGATCAGCTTCTGGGCAGCCGAGGTGTCGATGCGCACAAAGCCGTCGGAGCTGGCGAGAGAGAGCACCAGCAGGCCGATGCCGAAGATGAGCACCACCCAGATGATCGGGGTGCGAATGATGCGCTTGAAGTCCATGTATATCTTGCGGGGCTTGGCGCCCCGTCCCTCCTGCTCGTTCGGCCCTGTCAGATCAGGCACGCCGTTTCAGTGATGTCACCATGCTCTTCAGCGAGCACAGTCAACAGACATTACGACCGTACACCGCACAGGGTGGCCGCAATTCATTGTGAGTAAAGCCGTAGGTAAAGCCCGACACGTGTCCAAACGCCTGACCTGTTGCCGACGTTCCGCCCTCAGGTATAAACGTGAGGCGCCAGGGTTCCGACATCGCGCAGGTTGCGGTACCTCTCGGCGTAGTCCAGGCCGTAGCCGACGACGAACTCGTTGGGGATGTCAAAGCCCACGTACTTCACGGCGACCTGGACCTTGGCGGCGTCCGGCTTGCGCAGGAGGGTGACGATCTCCACCGAGGCGGCTGAGCGGGACTCGAGGTTGGATCGGATCCAGCTCAGGGTGAGACCCGAGTCGACGATGTCCTCGACGATCAGGACGTCCTTGCCGGTGATGTCGGCGTCGAGGTCCTTGAGGATCCGGACCACTCCCGAGCTCTTGGTGCCCGAGCCATAGGACGAGATGGCCATCCAGTCCATCGGTGCGGTCCCCGGCAGCGCCCGCATGAGGTCGCTCATCACCATGACGGCACCCTTGAGGACGCCCACCAGCAAGAGGTCCTTGCCTTCATAGTCAGCCCAGATGTCGGCGGCCAGCTCGGCAATCCGGACCTGGATCTGTGCCTCGGTGACGAGCACTCGTTCAAGGTCGGCTCCCATATCGGCGGCGTCCACAACAACTCCTTGGCTTCGGTCTTGGTTGCGAGTCTGCAGGTTCCGGGCGGGTCTGCCGCCGTGCGTGCCTGCCTATTCAACCTGACGGGACGCAGCGACCACTACTCGCCCATCCGTGCGGCTGCCCTGCACATGGCCCGGGAGATCAATCGGGCCCTGTCCCCGCCAGCAGGTGACGAGGGTGTCGAGCGAGTCGATGTGGCAGGCGATCAGCGCCCCCGGCGGGGACCCTGCCTCCACGGCGAGCAGGCGCCAGACCCGGGTCCGGATCGCCTTCGGCAGCCTCAGCAGCGCTTCCACCTCGATCCCCCGCTTCCTGAGCCCAGCCATCTGGACGTCGGCGAGCTCAGCACGTGCCTGCTTGGCCAGATCGTCGAGCGTGTCGGCGTCCTCGCGGAGCAGATCGGCAGAACGTGCCAGCGCAGCCACAGCTCCCGGGCCGAGCTCGGACTCCAGGACGGGCAACAGGGCGCGAGCGCGCACCCGGCCGTATGCCGGGTCGCTGTTCTGTGGATCAACCCACGCCGTCAGACCGGCCGCTTCACAGGCAGCAGCGGTGGTGGCCCTGGCCACGGCCAGAAGCGGTCGGACATAGGGTCCGCGACGAGCCGGCATGCCGGACAGCGACCGCGCCCCAGAGCCTCGGGCCAGGCCCAGCAGGACCTGCTCGGCCTGGTCGTCGCGGGTGTGCCCCAGCAGGACTGCAACCGCGCCGAAGCGGTCGACGACCTCCTCGAAGGCGCCGTATCGCGCTTCCCTCGCCCGCGCCTCGGGGCCCGAGCCCGTCCCGTTGCCACCGTCGTGCCCGTAGCTGTTCCCGCTGCGACTACCGTCGCTCCTGCACGCGGCATTCTTGCCGCCGCTCCAGTCGTTGGCCTTGTCGGTGCCGTCGCGGCTGCCGGACGATCCGACCCGGACCGTGACGACCTCAACGGGGTCCAGACCCAGCCCCCGACACTGGTCGGCCGCTCGTTCGGCAACGGCCCGGGACCCTTCCTGCAGGTCGTGGTCCACGACGACGGCGCCCGCTGACAGGGCCACCCGCGGCGCCTCGAAGGCGACGGCTGCCGCGAGCGCAAGGGAGTCAGCTCCGCCGCTGCAGGCCACGAGCACCAGTCCACCCGGACTGGCCCTGCCGATCTCCCCGAGAGCGTTTCGAACGGCCAGCCGGGTCGCCGCGGTCGCGCGATGTGGTCCGGTCACGGTCGCTGCCGATCAGCCGTGCACGCGCTGGACCCAGGCCAGCGGGTTCTCGATCTCGGCGGGCAGCGGCAGGGTCTGCGGAGAGGTCCAGACGGCGTTGAAGCCGTCGGTGCCGACCTTGTCCGTGACGGCTCGCACGAACACGGCCCCGTCGCGATACTGACGCATCTTGGCCTCGAGCCCCAGCAGTCGTCGCAGGATCTTGTCGACGCCGTGGACGTCCTGGCGCCGCTGCTGGAACTTGGCCCGGATGTGCGCGACACTCGGCACGGTTGCCGGCCCCACATCGTCCATCACCACGTCGGCGTGCCCCTCCAGCAGAGCCATGATCGCCGTCAGCTTGGCGATCTGGGCGCGCTGCTCGTCGGACGCGAAGATCTCGGTCAGGCCGTTGCTTCCGCGGCGCAGGGCCTCGGGCAGGTTCTGAGTGATCTTGCGGAGCTGCTCGCCGAGCTGCTCAGGGTCGGGTGCGAGGTCCAGTGAGAGCCGGCGGGCCGAGTCGATGACGTGCTGACGCAACCAGGGCACAGCGGTGAACTGCACCCGGTGGGTCTCCTCATGCAGGCAGATCCAGAGGCGGAAGTCCGCGGGGTCGACCCCCAGCTCGCTCTCGGTGTTCAGCACGTTCGGCGCGACCAGCAGCAGGCGTGGGGTGCCCTCTGGCGCGAGATCGTACTGGCCCAGGATCCTGCTGGCGAGGAACGCGGTGAGCGTGCCAACTTCTGCACCGGTGACCTTGCCGCCGACACCCAGCACCAGCGGTGACCCGGCAACCGGGTTCTTGCGCTTGGCGAGCATGGACGTGATGACCGGATCGAGCATGGAGCGCAGCGAGTCGACGTTGGCGTCGATCCAGCCCGGACGGTCCACGACCAGGACCTCGCTGCCATCCTCCGAGTGCATCCGCGCAGTCTCGGCGACCGGGCCACGGGATCGTTCGGCTGATGAGCGCAGAGATGCCACAACCTCGGCGATCTGGCGGGGCATGACTTTGGGACCGGGCTGCACCAGAAGCCGCCCGGTGGCCTTGGCGAACTCCCAGTCGACCAGGCCGCTGGTCCCCATCCTGTTCGCTGGCTGCGGGGCCATTTCCGTTGACGTCATCCCCACATCCTCCTGCGCAGCGTCCCGGCACTCAACCCGGCCGGTTTCACAATGGGCCCGAATACGGGAGACTACGGACGAGGATGAGCCAATCGCGATCGAAAGGCACCGCTGTGGAGTACGACATCACGATCGAGATTCCCAAGGGACACCGAAACAAGTACGAGGTGGACCACGCGACTGGCCGCATCCGCCTCGACCGGCTGCTGTTCACGTCCACGCGTTACCCGGCTGACTACGGCTACGTCGAGGACACCCTGGGCGAGGATGGCGACCCCCTGGATGCCCTCGTCCTGCTCGAGGAGCCGACGTTCCCCGGATGCCTGGTCGGTGCGCGCGCGATCGGCCTCTTCCACATGACCGACGAGGCAGGCGGGGACGACAAGATCCTGATGGTGCCCGCACACGACCCCCGCGTGGCTCACATCGTCGACCTCGAGGACGTCAGCGCCTTCGACCGGCTCGAGATCCAGCACTTCTTCGAGACGTACAAGGACCTCGAGCCGGGGAAGTCGGTCGAAGGCGCCCACTGGGGTGACCGGGTCGAGGCCGAAAAGGTCATCCAGGAAGCCATCGAGCGTGCAGCGGCCATCGGCATGACCACCGCACGGTGGAGCGGCCCCGGCCATTGAGGCCACCCCTGCCCAGATCCGACCCGACGAAGGGCTGACACCTTTGAGGGCTGCGGCCGAGCGCCCGCCCTCACCAGAGCAGTACTAGTTCAGGCGACCGGCACCTCGGGGAGCCTTGCGGTGGGCAGAATAGGCAGGTCGGGCAGGCTCTTCAGCCGGGAGGCGCGGGCCTTGCGCCGGAAGCGCACGATCTGGACGACACCGAACACCCACACGAGATACTGCACTGACATGGCGACCCGGAACGAGTTCAGGGTGTACGTCGAGGGGCCACCCGGCGCGACCTGGTCGAGCACGAGGCCGATGAGGGCGACCGTGCTCAGGGAGGCGACAAAGCCACCCACGTTGACGATCCCGCTCGCGCTGCCCAGACGGGTGGGCGGGTTGAAGGTCCGGGCAAGGTCGAAACCGACCATCGAGCCCGGGCCACCCACCGCGAGCACCACCACGAGGATAACCAGGAGCCACATCGGTGCCCGCCCCGGCCAGAGGAGCACGACCGCCCAGATCGCCATGATCGCGCCGACGATCCAGAGAACCAGGGTGGATCGCGAGTAAGGCCACCGCGTGACGAAAGCGCCGACCAGGGGGCTGGCCACGACAGCCGTGACAGTCATGATGATCAGCAGGGTGCTGGCCATCCCCGCGGTCAGGCCCTGTCCCGAGACCAGGAACGGGAACCCCCACAGGAGGGCGAAGACGGTGGCGCCGAACTGCACGGTGAAGTGCGACCAGAGGCCGAGGCGGGTCCCTGGCTCGGCCCAGGCCATCTTCAGGGCACGGCCGACGGCACGCATCTTCAGCTCGTCGCGATGGTGGTCCTTGTAGGGTGAGTCCCTCACGACGACGATCATCACGACGCCCAGAACGACGCCCATGCTGGCCGCCGCCGCGAACGAACGTGTCCATCCCACACTGTGCAGGGCTGCCGACAGTGGCGCTGTGGCGACCACCGCGCCAACCTGCCCCACCACGCCCGTCATCTGGGTGACCATGGCGGTCCGGGCCGGCGGGAACCACAGAGCGACCAGCTGGATGAGGCTGATGAAGACCATCGCGTCGCCCATCCCGACGAAGACCCGGGCCGCGACCCCGGCGCCGAACGTGCTGGCGAAGGCGAAGGCGAACTGGCCGCCGGTCATCAGGACCACCCCGGTGACCAGGAGCTTCTTCGCGCCGACCCGGTCCAGGATGACGCCGACCGGGATCTGCATTGCCGCGTAGACGAACAGCTGCACCATGGTGAAGGTCGCCAGCTGCGCCGAGGTGATGTGGAAGCGCTCGGCGGCGATCAGGCCGGCAACACCGAGCGAGGTCCGGTGGAATACCGCGAGGATATAGACGGAGACGGCTGCCGAGAGGACCAGCCAGGCATGTCGGCCGCCAAGCCGGTAGCTCAGGGTGGGGTCGGTGGGGGTCTGCTGGACGTGATGTTGCGACGTCACCAGGCCCCCAGCTCGATTGAACTGTCTATCTGTCTATCTTAGGTTGGTCGGGCAAAAGCCCGAGACTGCATGCTCGAGGCACCGCGCAGAACGCGGGGCGGAGGAAGTGCCTCATGGCCCGTGAAGCCTAAGGAGTGCGCTCACGCCGCTGGTGCCAGCGTTCGACAACGCCAGGGATCTCGGTATCCAGATAGTCGAAGAAGCTCTCCATATCGCTCAGGCGAGCTCCCGCGGGCGTATCCCGTCCGCCGGTGGCCTTGATGCCCTGGCCGGCCACATCTGCCAGCTTCCGGTAAGCCGGCTGCTTGGCCCCGCTCGCTGCATACCAGGTGTCGTTGGGCAGGCGGTACAGGTCACGGCGGGCGCCCTGCACAGCCTCCCGCTCAGCCAGACCCACCTGCATCAGGTAGCGCACCGCGTTGGAGACAGCTGCGGGGCTGACCTGCAGTCCGACGGCCAGGTCAGCAGCGGTCAGACCAGGTTCCTCCGTGACCATCAGCAGCATCAGGACCCGGGCCGGCATCCGGGCGAAGCCCATGTCCGCCAGGGTCGCCGCAGACTGCTCGACGAATCGCGCCACGGCCTGCTCGTCGCGCGGCGGGGCCTGCTCGTCGCGCGGCGGGGCCTGCTCGTCGGGCGGCGGGGCCTGCTCGTCGCGCGGCGGAGCCTGTCGGGGAGCTACCGGGCCGTGCTCATGCGGGGTCAATGTGATCACCTTCACTTGCGTCAGTTACTTCACAAGGTCATGAAGCAACTGTAGCGTGTTCTCCATGACGAATGTCGTAGAGATGACCGGGGTAGTCAAACGATTCGGTCGGGTGACCGCCCTGGACGGCCTGGACCTCACCGTGGCTGAAGGCGAGGTCCATGGCTTTCTTGGTCCGAACGGCGCCGGCAAGTCGACCACGCTGCGGCTGCTTCTGGGCATGCTGCGCTCTGATGGCGGTTCCCTGCGGGTGCTTGGACTGGACCCGTGGGGCAACGTGGCGACGCTGCACCGCCGGCTGGCATATGTCCCCGGTGATGTCGCGCTGTGGCCGAACCTGACCGGCGGTGAGGTGATCGACCTGCTGGGCCGGTTGCAGGGCGGGCAGGACCAGGCCCGGCGGGACATCCTCCTGAAGGACTTCGACCTGGACCCGACGAAGAAGTCCCGTGCGTACTCCAAGGGGAACCGGCAGAAGGTTGCCCTCATCGCAGCCCTGGCCACCGACGCCGAGGTGTTCCTGCTGGACGAGCCCACCAGCGGCCTTGACCCGCTGATGGAGGACACCTTCCGCAGATGCGTTCGTGAGCTGCGCGACCAGGGGCGCACCGTGCTGCTGAGCAGCCACATCCTCAGCGAGGCCGAGGCGCTTTCCGACCGGGTCAGCATCATTCGCGCCGGCAGGGTGGTGGAGACGGGCCCGCTCGAGCAGCTGCGGCACCTGACCCAGACCTCGGTGACCGCCGACCTAGCCGCCGTACCGGCTGGTCTCGAGCTCCTGCCCGGGGTCCATGACGTGGTCGTGGCCGGCCGCCGGGTCAGCGCCCAGGTCGAACCGTCAGGGCTGGCCCCGCTGATGCAGGCCCTGACCGCCGCGGGGCTGCTGGCGCTGACCAGCCAGCCACCGACCTTGGAGGACCTGTTCCTGCGTCACTACGGGGCAGCCACGGACGAAGCACCCGCCGGCGCGGGCAGCTCGGGCCGAGTGCAGACCGACCATGCGTGAGACGCTGGCCGGAACCCGTGCGCTGGTTCGGCTAGGAGCGCGAAGGGACCGCTGGCTGCTGTCACTGTGGATTCTCGGGTTCGCCGTGATGGCCGGCACCAGCGCCTCAGCCGGGGCCGGCCTGTTCCCAGATCTGGCAAGTCGCATCGAGGCGGCCCGGACCATCAACGCCACCGCCTCCATGGTTGCCCTCTTCGGGCGCGTCTACGACCCCACCTCGCTGGGTGCCCTGTCCCTGATCAAGTACACCGCCTTCATGACTGCCTGCCTGGCAGCGCTGATGGTGTTCGTGACGATCAGGCACACCCGCGCCGACGAGGAGAGCGGGCGGCTCGAGCTGCTCAGCGGCGGACGGGTGGGTCGGAACGCCTCCCTGGCGGCCGCGGTGGTGATCAGCTTCGGCGCCAGCCTCCTCGTCGGGCTGCTCACCGCGGCGGCCCTGGCCGCCGGCGGGCTGCCGGCAGCCGGTTCACTGGCGTTCGGGCTGGGCTGGGCCACCACCGGGATGGCGTTCAGCGCGGTGGCAGGGGTGACTGCCCAGCTGACGACGAGCGCGCGAGCCGCGACCGGGATGGGGATCATCGTCATCGCGACCACCTATGTGCTGCGGGCTGTCGGCGACCTTGCCGAGCCTGGGCCCTCCGTGCTGTCCTGGCTGTCACCGATCGGCTGGAACCAGCAGATCCGGGCCTACTCAGGGGACCAGTGGTGGGTGCTGGCCCTGCCGCTGGCGCTGTGCGCCGTCTTGATTCCCGTGGCCTTCGTGCTGCGGGCACGCCGTGACCTCGGGGCCGGACTTCGCGAGGAGCGTCCCGGTCCGGCCAGTGGTGCCCTCAGCGGGGTCTGGGGCCTGGCCGTGCGGCTGCAGGACCGGGCACTGGCTGCCTGGGCTGCCGCCTTCGTCATCTTCGGCCTGGTGATCGGGTCGCTCGAAGGCAACGTCAGCCAGTTCCTGACCTCACCGAACGCGCAGGACCTGATTAGGAAGCTCGGTGGCGCCCAGGCGCTGACCGATGCGTTCCTGGCCGCCGAGATTGCCATCCTCGGGATCATCGCCGCCGCCTACGGTCTGTCCGCGGCCAGCCACCTTCGCAGCGAGGAGACGGCAGGACACACCGAAGCCCTCCTGGGTACCGCCACGACGCGCACCCGCTGGGCCACCAGTCACTACGGCGCCGCCGTGGCCGGGGTAGCCCTGCTGATGCTGCTCGGTGGGCTGTCGATCGGCATCGGCGCAGCCCTGGCCCTGCACGACGGCAGCCAGATCGGCCGCGTCACCCTGGCCTCCCTGGCCCAGATCCCCGCGGCCTGGGTCCTTACCAGCACCGTGCTCACCGTGTTCGGCTGGCTTCCCCGGCTCACCGGAGCGCTCTGGGGGCTGCTGGCCGTGCTTGTGGCGCTCGGCGAGTTCGGCGTGCTGTGGAACGCGCCAGCGTGGCTGATGAACCTCTCCCCGTTCCAGCACTCCCCGCTGCTGCCGGTCGACGCCGGTGGGGTCGTCTCGCTGGTCGCCCTCACGGTGGCCGCCGCGGCGCTCGCGGCTCTCGGCTTCCTCGGATGGAGTCGCCGCGACCTGACCGCATGACCCTCGTGTGACCAGTCCCGTTCACTGCCGCCGGACCACCACACGCGGGCGAGCGCAACCCGCTGACCAGACCACGAGACCTGCACCAGTCAGCGGGTCGGTCGATCCTTAGCCGATCGGCGGCTTCGGCTTGGGCTCGTCTTCGGACGCGGCCTCGACCTCGGCCGTGATGGTTGCGGCGGCCTCGGCGCTCAGGGCGTGGCGGGCGATCTTGCTGTAGCCCTCGAGCCCAGTCTCGAGCCGCTCGATCACCTTGTCCTCGGCGATCGCAATAATCGCAGACGTTCCTGGGTCAAGGCTCTCGCCGATCGCCTTGAGATCGTCGTCCTTGAAGCCCTTGTCGCGGACCTTGCCCCAGACCCCGCCACCCGCCGCGCCGACCGCGGCACCTACCAGGATGCTCGGAGGGAAGATCAGCCCGACAAGTCCGCCGGCGATCGCGCCACGCTTGGCCCACTTCTTCCCGCTCGGGTCCGCCGTCTCTTCGAAGTGAACCTTGTCGTCGGTGCCATGCACCAGGACGACGGCATCGATCAGGTCGATCGACCCTTCACGATCCATCGCCCTGAAGTCCTTGAGCGCCACGCCCGCCTGCGTCTCGTTGCCAAACGCCGCGACGAACACCTGCACCTGGTTGTCAGTCATGATTCCTCGTCTCTGATCTGGGACATGTCGACAAGCAAAAACTTATCCGCGCCACTGGCACCCCTACGTCATCCACGGGGGATGAGGCAAAACGCTGAGACAACGCCTTTGCACAAGTGTTCGGCACTCTGCCCAGCCACAGATCTCGCTCTCCACGGATGAGGCACAACCGGCTGGGGCCAGGGTTGTCTGGGTCCCTCACCGCCACGCGGCAGATCCGTTCGGGGGTAGATGATGTCTGCTGGGCATGGCGCCGCGAAGCTCGCGGCCGGTGCCAGTGCCGGTGCCGGTTCCGGGCCCGCACGGGCAGGGCTCGTGCTCATGTCGCTGGTGCTGGCCGCCACTGTCGGGAACCTGAACCTCGCAGTGGCGAACGTTGCGCTCCCGACCGTCGGTAAGGCCTTCGACGCCTCACAGGTGGAGCTGAACCTGATCGCCGTCGGGTACAGCCTTGGCATCACGGCTTCGGTGCTCTACCTGGGAGCGGTCGGGGACCGCTACGGACGCAAGCTGATGCTGCTCCTGGGGTCGGCTTGCTCCATCCCGCTCAGCGTCCTTGCCGCGTACTCGCCCAGCCCCGAGGTTCTGATCGTGGCGCGGATCCTGGGCGGGGTGACCGGCGGCCTGTGCTACCCGACCACCCTGGCGCTGGTCGCCGCGCTGTGGACAGGGCCCGCGCGGACAAGGGCAATCGCCCTCTGGTCAGCGACTGGCGCAGCGCTCGCGGCGCTGGCGCCGCTGCTATCCGGAATTCTGCTCCATCACTTCTGGGGGTGTCAGTGTTCCTGGTCACCGTGCCGATAGCCGCTGCCGCTTTCATCATGGCGTGGATCCTGGTCCCGGCCCACATGAACGAGACGACCAACCCGGTGGACAACGTCGGCGGCATCCTGTCCGTGGTGATGGTGGCAGCTCTCATCCTGTGCATCAACTTCGTCGTGGTCCCGAACTCGGGCACCCTGGTGATCATCCTTGCGGTGCTCACGGCTGTGGCGCTGGTCGGGATCGGGGTGGGATTTGCGGGTGGGGATGGCCTCGGGCACCGCCGACCTGCAGCGAGACCTGGGCGGCGCGCTCAAGCAGTCGATCCTGGGGGCCCTGCTCACGGCCGGCTACGCGACAGCGTTCAGTGCCGCGATTGTCGCCTCCCCGCAGAGGGACCAGGTCACGGCCGCGACCCAGTCAGAGCTCACCAAGTCCTTCGACAGCGCATCAGCGGTCGCCTCGCAGTACCCGCAGTACTCCGAGCAGATCATCGCCGCCGCCAGGACCTCGTTCCTGAAAGGCGACAGGTGGGCCTACACCGCCGGCCTTGTCGCCGTGCTGCTCGGAGCTCTGGTGGTCTTCGTCTTCTTCCCCCGCAAGGACAGGGAGATCAGCCTCGTCGAGGGCTACCACGAGGCCGACGCACTCAGCTCCTCGTCCCCCGGCGGCCCGGGCAGCAGCTAACGGGGAGGGACGACATCCCCTGCGGCGGAACCTCTCCGCCTGTCACCACGCGCAACCCAGGTCATCACGTCACCGGCATCCCGGCCCGACCGGCGCAGCCATCACGCGCATCGCAGGGTCGACATGCCGGAAGAGGTCCTGATAGCTCTGGCAGAGGTGATGAAGTCCGGGCTCGCCGTCGGGTGTGGGGTGAACCGATCCTTCGGGCACCCGCCGTGGCAGGCGAACCGGACGTCACGGGCGCGGCAGTACTCCGGCAGCGAGTCTCGTTTGGCTTTGCCGAACGCCTGTTGCTGAGGCGAGGCCATCAGCTCGAGCAGGTGAGGCTCGCCGATGTTCCCCAGAAGAAAGTCAGGCTCGACGAAATGGTCGCAGGAGTACAGGTCCCCGTTGTGCTCCAGGGCCACGGCTGTCCCGCACGTCTCGCTGTGCACGCAGAGTGAACCGGGGACGTTGGCGAAGCTCGCCATCGCCCCGGTCGGCTTGGCCAGCACGTGGAAGGACGGCGGCGCTCCCGCAACGTTACCGGGATACGGCGGTCCCGGAGGATGGGGGAACCCGAGGTCAACGGTATTCACTGCCACAGTCTCAGCCCTGATACGCGGCAGATCCAGACTAAGAACCCGGCGAGAGTAATCTCGGATGACCGACCTGCCGCCTTCCCCTTGTAAGGTGGGCGGCCATGCGCTGGCGACGCGCCATATCGCTCGAGGGAGACTCACATCGAGATCAACGGCATCATCACGGCCATCATCATCGGCGCCATCGTCGGTGGCCTCGGCCGCCTGGTCATCCGCGGCAAGCAGAGCATCTCGTTGCTGATGACGATCGTCATCGGCATCGTCGCCGCCCTGATCGGCACCTTCATCGCACGGCAGCTGCACGTCGGCAGCACCGCAGGCATCGACTGGATCCAGCTCCTCATCCAGGTGGCTCTTGCTGCTGTCGGCGTCACCCTGTACACCGGGCGCGGCCGCGGACGTTCGCGTCGCAGGTAGTAGACCCACCCAGGAAGATCCGGCCAGAGACGTGGCAGAAGAGAAGCAGGCAGCCGTGTCACAGACAGTGCCCAGCGCCACCTACCGGCTCCAGGTCACCGCGGAGCTCAGCCTTCCTGAAGCTGCCGCGGTGACCGGCTACCTCGCCGAGCTCGGGGTGGGCGCCGTCTTCGTCTCCCCGTTGCTGCGATCGACCACCGGGTCCAGGCATGGGTACGACGTGGTCGATCACCGGCTCGTCGACCCAGGCCGCGGCGGTGAGACCGGGCTGGCAACGCTGGCCGAGGCCTGCCGCGCGACCGGTCTGGGTCTGGTCGTCGACATCGTCCCCAACCACATGGGGGTCTCGGCCCCGGCGGAGAACCACGCCTGGTGGGACGTGCTGCGGCTGGGCCAGGAGTCGAGCTTCGCCAGCTGGTTCGACATCGACTGGCAGATCAACGATGGCCGGATCCTGATCCCCGTGCTCGGTGACGACGCCAACCCGGCAGCCGACCTCACGCTCGAGGGCGACGAGCTGCACTACTACGAGCACCGATACCCGATCGCGCCCGGCACCGGCGGCGGCAGCCCTGCTGCCGTGCATGACCGGCAGCACTACCAGCTGGTCAGCTTCCGCTTCGCCGACACGTCGCAGAACTACCGCCGGTTCTTCGCGGAGACGGAGCTGGCCAGTCTGCGGGTGGAGGACCCTGCGGTGTTCGGGGCAACCCATGCCGAGATCCTGCGCTGGGTGTCCGACTACGGGGTGAGCGGTCTTCGTATCGATCACCCAGACGGTCTCGTGGACCCGGGCCGCTACCTCGACCGGCTGGCAGCTGCAGCCCCGGGCTGCTGGATCACCGTGGAGAAGATCACCCAGCCGGGCGAGCGGCTCCCGCCGACCTGGCCGGTGGCCGGGACGACCGGCTACGACGCGCTGAGTGAGGTGAACGCACTGCTCGTGGATCCCTCCGCCGAGGGAGACATGACCCGGCTCTACGTCGAGCTGACCGGCGACGACCGCGACTTCGAGCAGCAGATCGAGGACGGCAAGCGGATGGTGGTCACCACCATCATGCAAGCCGAGGTGCGCCGGCTGGCCCGGCTCGTCCCGGAGGTCGACGGCGCGGAGGCTGCCCTCGCCGAGCTCGTCATCGCGTTTCCGGTGTACCGCTCCTACCTGCCGTTCGGCGCGGAATACCTCGCCCAGGCAGTCCGGCGCGCCATCATTCGCCGCCCGCAGCTGATCGCGGCGATCGAGGCCATCCTCCCCCGGCTGTCCGACCCGGCCGACGAGCTGTGCATCCGGTTCCAGCAGCTGAGCGGCGCGATCATGGCCAAAGGTGTCGAGGACACCGCGTACTACCGCTACACCCGGTTCATCGGACTCAACGAGGTCGGCGGGTACCCGGGAACGTTCGGTTCCGGGATCGCCGAGTTCCACACCGCCCAGCAACGCCGGATGCAGGGGTCGCCGCAGGGGATGACCACGCTGTCCACCCATGACACCAAGAGGGGCGAGGACATCCGCGCGCGGCTGGCGGTGCTGGCAGAGCTGCCCGAAGAGTGGGCAGATACCGCACGGCGACTGATGGCTCTGGCGCCGGTGCCGAACGCCGCGTTCGGGTATCTCCTCTGGCAGACCGCCATCGCGCTGCCGGCGCTGCGGGACTTTGCACTGCACTCTGTGCCCGACCGGGCCTCGTCAGCCACAGTCGGGACGGTTGATGCCGGCCGCGCCCGCTTCCATGCGTATGCCGAGAAGGCTATGAGGGAAGCAGCGGATGGAACTGGCTGGGTCGACCGGAACGAGGAGTTCGAGTCGGCTGTCCACGCCGCGGTCGACTCCGCCTACGACAATCCCGAGATGCACGAGCTGATCGCCTCCCTGTCTGCCAGGATCGAGCCACTGGGCTGGGTGAACTCGCTGTCGCAGAAGGTCATCCAGCTGACCATGCCCGGGGTGCCGGACGTCTATCAGGGCACCGAGCTGTGGGACGACTCGCTGGTCGACCCGGACAACCGTCGCCCGGTGGACTTCGCCTTCCGGCGCGCGGCGCTGAGGGCGCTGACCGAGCCGCCGGTCCTGGACGACACCGGCCTGGCCAAGCTCTGGGTGGTCAGCCGGGCCCTGCGAGCCCGCCGGGATCACCCCGGGCTGTTCACCGGGTACAGGCCGTTGGTGGTGGACGGGCCGAGGCGCAGACATCTGGTCGCCTTCGACCGCGGTGGCGCGATCACCCTCGCAACCCGGCTGCCGGCCGGGCTGGCCACGGCCTGCGGCTGGGGCGAGACCACCTTGCCACTGCCTCCCGGTCAGTACCGGGACGTGTTCACCGGCTCCAGCTACTCAGGAGACGTGTTGGTGGCCGACACTCTCGGTGAGTACCCGGTCGCGCTCCTGCTCCATGGCGACTCCCGATGAGCGCAGAGAGCTCCTGATGCCTGAGGTGCGAGTCTGGGGGCCCCATGCCGCTCGGGTGCGGGTTGTGATCGAACCGGAGCGGGCTCGGACCGAGACCGCTGGGTCCACCGGGAGCTCGGCGGTGACCTCGGACCTCGAACCCGCTGGTGACGGCTGGTGGCGGGCAGACGTGGCCGAGGCCCTGCCGGGTGGCGACTACGGATTCCTGCTGGATGAGGACGAGCAGGTGCTGCCGGACCCGCGATCCCGGCGTCAGCCACGGGGTGTTCACTCCCTGAGCCGGTTCTACGCCGACGACTTCACCTGGACCGACGCCGGCTGGCCCGGCCATGGCCTCCCCGACTCCGTGATCTACGAGCTGCACATCGGCACGTTCACCACGGCCGGCACCTTCGACGCCGCGATCCAGCGGCTCGACCACCTGGTCGGGCTGGGAGTCACCCACGTTGAGATCCTGCCGGTCAACGACTTCAACGGTGAGTGGAACTGGGGGTATGACGGCGTGCTGTGGTTCGCCGTGCACGAGGCCTACGGCGGGCCGGACGGTCTGAAACGTTTCGTCGACGCGTGCCACGGCGCCGGCCTGGCCGTGGTGCTGGACGTCGTCTACAACCACCTCGGCGCCTCCGGCAACTACCTGACGCGCTTCGGCCCGTACCTCAAGACCGGCAGGAGCACCTGGGGCGACCTGGTCAACCTCGACGGGGAGTCGGCCGGCCCGGTCCGCGAGTACATCCTGGACAACGCGCTCACCTGGCTTTCGGAGTTCCACGTCGACGCCCTGCGCCTGGACGCGGTCCATGCGCTTCATGACTCCTCGGACGTCCACCTGCTGGCCGAGCTGTCCAACCGGGTCGGCGCTCTGTCGGCCGAGCTGGGAAGGCCGCTGGTCCTGATCGCCGAGTCCGACCTGAACGACCCGATCATGGTCATCGACCGGGCCCGGGGCGGGTACGGCCTGGACGGTCAGTGGGACGATGACGTCCATCACGCCCTGCACACCCTGCTGTCCGGCGAGAGACAGGGCTACTACAGCGACTTCGGGTCGCTGTCGGTGCTCGCCAAGGTCCTCACCAGGGCGTTCGTGCACGACGGGACATTCTCCAGCTTCAGAGGCCGCCACCACGGCAAGCCGGTGGACACCGAGCGCACCCCCGGATACCGCTTCGTCGTGTGCCTGCAGAACCATGACCAGGTCGGCAACCGGGCCGCCGGCGACCGGCTCCCCCGGATCACCTCACCCGGCATGCTGAAGGTCGGCGCCACTTTGCTGTTGACCTCACCGTTCACCCCGATGCTCTGGATGGGAGAGGAGTGGGCTGCCAGCACGCCCTGGCCCTTCTTCACCTCGCACCCCGAGCCGGAGATGGCCGAGGCGACCCACAGGGGACGGATCGAGGAGTTCGCGGACCACGGCTGGGATGTCGGCGACGTCGTCAACCCGCAGGATACGGCCGCCTTCACCAACGCAAAGCTGCGCTGGTCGGAGCGGGACGAGGCCGTGCACTCGGAGATCCTGGCTCTCTACCGCCGGCTGTTGCGCCTGCGCCGGGATCATCCGGACCTGACAGATCCCCGCCTCGACGAGGTCGGGGTGGACTTCGACGAGAACGCGCAGTGGGTCATCGTGCACCGAGGCGGGTTCGACGTGATGGCCAACCTGGCCGACCACGCTCAGGCGCTACCGTCGGCATCAGGGGACGTGATCTTCGGAACCGAGCCCGGCCTGCATGTCGAAGGCCTCGCGCTCACCCTGCCGGCCCGGTCGGCCTGCGTCCTCCAGATCCTTACGTCCACCCAGGCGCCTGGCTGACGTCTCCCCGCAGATTCCTGCGTGGCTCGTCTCAGGCGGGCCGGTCAGACCAGGGCCGGGGCCACCGGCCAGCGCCGGGACACCGTGAAGGCGATGAGCAGGTACGACACAGAGGCGGTGACCAGGACGGCATACGACCTGCCGTCCGGGGGGAGGACGAGTGCGGCAATCACTGTGGCGGCGATGAAGGCAGCGTTGAACAGGACGTCGTAGATGGCAAAGATGCGGCCTCGATAGATGTCGCTGACCACGCGCTGGAGTGTGGTGTCGACACAGATCTTCACGCCCCTGGTCGTGACGCCGAGCCCGAATGCCGAGATGCCGATCGCCCAGGGCGTGAAGAGCGCGGCAGGAAAGACCATCATCAGCGCGGCCAGGACGCTCAATGCCATGACGTAGCCCCGCATGCCATACCGCTGCGTCATCGACGGTGTGATGAGGGCGGCGACAACCAGTCCCACACCCGAGGCAGCGACCACGATTCCGAAACCCGCCAGTCCGGACGCCACGTTGACCTGCTCGAAGCGGTTTCGGAACAGCAGGATCGTCCCGACGATCATCACCCCGTAGGGCAGCTGGCCCACGCTGACCACGCCCAGGGCCAGCCGTCCGAGCGCAGGCAGGTGCCGGACCGCGTCGCGCAGACCGCGAACGACGTTGCCCAACGCCTCGCGGACCGCGCTGTCAATGCCCTCCAGGTCTGGCCCCAGGTAAGGAAGCCGCAACGCAACAAGGGCAGCCAGCAGGTAGGACGCGGCGCCGACGACCAGGACGACGCCGTCGCTGTGCGAGACGGCGTGCACCGCGCCGCCTAACCCGAGACCGCCGAGGTAGGCGAGTGTCCCGCAGGTGGGCGAGACCCCGTTCGCTGTGACAAGGAGGTCGCGGCTCACGACATGCGGAAGGCTCGCGGAGAGGCCGGCGAGGAGGAAGCGGTTCACCGAGAAAGCCGTCAGCACCAGGAGGTAGAAGAGCCAGCCGACGTTGTCACCGGCGACCAGCAGGGCGATGACGAGTAACAGAACCACGCGAATGGCGTTGCTCACCACGAGAATTCGACGTCTCGACCAGCGATCGAGGAAAACCCCCACGAACGGCCCGAGAATCGTGAAGGGCAGCAGGATGGTCCCGAAGGCCACGGCGATGGCCCCCGCGGTGGGGGCCCGCTCGGGGGAGAACAGCACTGTGGAGGCAAGGGCGACCTGGAAGATGCCGTCCGAGCCCTGGGACAGCAGTCTCACCGCGAACAGCCACCGGAAGCCTGAGTACCGCAACAAGGCGGCGAGGTCCCGGAAGAAGGTCACCGGCGAAGCCTAGTAAGTCGACCCCCGGAAGTGGGCGCGCACGATCCCGGGCTTTGGATCACCCGGAGCGGCGAGCCCGCGTTCAGAACGCCAGAGTGGCCAGGTCGCCCCGCTCGACCGGACCGGCCCAGTGGTCCTGGGAGGACCAGCGTGCGTGGTCATCGAACGCCCAGGAGGCTGGGGTGCCCTGCGCAAAGGCGGATCCTATGGAGTTGACCAGCAGCGCCACGGAGGCTCCCGGCTCAGGGATGAACCCCAGCGCCTGGGCGTCATCCGTCCACAAGGTGCCGATGGGGCCGCCGAAGCGGTGCAGGCGGACCCAGCGACCCTGGCCGTGGCGGTCCTGGGCGTACCCGGAGGCCGGGTGCATCCGCGCGTGATGGTCGCCGTTGCAGTCGAGGGGCCCGCAGAGGTCATGCTCATGGCTTGCCACGGCAACCATCCGGGCATCGGAATCGGCCAGGGGTCTGATCTGGATCGGCTGCGTTGACGCACGCAGTCTTTCCAGCTGCCTGCGTTGGCTCTGCTCCAGGGCTTCGTGCAGCCGGTCGGCCGGCTCCCCGGTCAGGCGGTCCACGACGGCCAACCCCCAGACACCCTTATGGTCCCCCTTGACCTCGGCCAGCCAGCCCTCGCCCGTGGCATGGTCGGCCAGGACGGTGAATACCCCGAGCGGGTGCCCTTGGCTCAACCAGCTGTCGAGCACTCCCCAGGGGGCTGGCTCGCTGCTCAGAAAAGTCTTCATGTGGCCTCCTCACGTTCACGCTCTGTCATACCACCCCACACGCCGTACGGTTCACGGACGTGAAGGGCCTGCTTGCGACAGCTCTGAAGGACAGGGCAGTCCAGGCAGACCGCCTTGGCTGCCCTGTCGCGGTTGCGCCGTGAAGCACCTCGCTCACCGTCGGGGTGGAAGAAGACGTCTGGGTTCTCGGTCCTGCATGAGCCTTCGAACTGCCAGTCCCACCGATCTGCCACCGGCCCCGGCAGACGGCAGATCATCGTCATCGGTGACTTCCATCGATGATCCGGCCCGTGTTCTGGTCCGCAGGTGACCGGAGGTGGCTGGGTATGACGCGCCCTCTAACCCCGTTGCCAGGTTGATGATCGCTGACTGGTGGGCGGGGGGCGTCGAGCACAGCCCAGGCAAGGTTACCGCCGTCGGCCGTGGGCAGAACGCCAAACGCGCGTGAGAGCCCTGCGACAAGAGTGAGGCCCTGCCCGTGAACATCAGGACCTGAATGACGCTGATCCGGCCGGTACGGCCCCCGGTCTCGAACGGTCAGGCGCAGGGCATCAACGTTCCAGACGACCGACAGGTCGATGGCTGTGCTGGCCGTCATGGACGAGCGGGTCACCAGCTCGCTCGCCACGAGGCTTGCGGAGGGGGCGAACCCGTCCAGCTGCCAGCCCAGCAAGGTGCGAGTGACGAAGTCCCGGGCGGCCCGTGGCGCGGTCGGGTGCGGTGCGAGTCGCAGCGTCTCAGTGCTCAGGGCCGGGGTCGCGAGCACCGCGGATACCGCGGAGAACAGTGAGTCGGCCACGATCAGGTGCCCGCCGAGGGGGTGGGCACGCAGAGCATCGCCAACCCGCGAGTCGGGGCAGGAGACACCGACGGGGATGCCGGGCCAGTCGCGAACATGGCGCCCTGCCGACGCGAGGACCTCAACCACGACAGGCTCGACAGGCTCGGCACCCTCGAGCAGCGCCGCCAGGTCGCAGACCACGCCCCGGGCTTCTTCGTCGGCAAGCGCCACCTGAATGGCCCGATCCAGATCCTCGACGACATCACGCAGCGGGCCGGCAACCCCAAGGACGGTTACCTGGCGTATGGCGCGCTTGCTGACCGACGCCCGCGGTCTTGTAGCCGGACCGCCGTTTGACCGGGCTGGATGATCACTCGGGACGTAGGTCGCGAACCGGGTCGGGAACATCAGGACCTGGCGGTCGGAATCTGGGTGAACCTCGCGTGGAGGAACCTCGTGCTGGCCTGATTGCTGCACCATGACGAACTCAATTCGGTGGTCCCGGAATAAAGGACACGAGCCACCGAGGTTCCGGAGTAGCGCGAGATTCACATGACGCCGCCAGTGGTCTGGGGGGGCGCCGCACCTCGGATTTTAGCACCTGGACCACCGCAGCGCGGGCGTTCCGGTGAAGTCGGGGTCGCGTGGCATCCGGTCGCAGTCTGGCCCAGCGGATATCGACCTGGCCCTGACCGGCAGATGACTTACTCGGCGCGCCGGTCGCTGGCTGGTGCTGACGATGGTCGCTGCGATCGTCGTCCCAGGGGCAGCGGAGCGATGATCGGGTGTGCGTCATCTGGGCGCCATACGTGGGTCGGCGTGAGGATCTCGTCGGCGTCGTCTGCGGCGATCATCACCACGCCGGGGTAGTCCGCCAGGAGCCTGTGCATCGTCGTGCGGCCATCTCTGCCCAGGTCGGCGTCGAGGCGGTCGAACACCAGCAGAGGTGGATGGTCCAGCATTGCCCTGGCCAGCAGGAGCCGTGCGCGCTCCGGGATGGTCAGGGGCTCGCCCCCGTTGACAAGAAGCGTCTCAGTGCCCCGGACAAGCTCGGAAACCCGACCCGCCAGGCCGACCGCCTCCAGCAGGCGGTTGATCTCCTCGGGGTCTGTGTCAGGGCAGCGATAGGCAACCGTTCTGGACACGGTTCCCCGAACCAGCATCATCCCCTGTGCGGCATACCCGACGAGCCGACGCAGCTCCCTGGGCCCGACAGAGGACAGGTCCCGCCCGGCGACGACGATCTGACCTGCCGGCCCCTGGCGTAGCCCAACAAACCGTTCGAGGAGCTCGGTGCTCAGCCGCTGGCTGCCGGCGTCGACGACGATGCGGGCGCCGGGTCCGGCGGCCAGGGTCGGCATCCGCGTACCGTCGCTGAGCCTCAGGTTCGTGCCACGCGTGCTGTCAGCACTATCGGAGGGGACGTAGACCGGTGCAACCCGGCGTGGGGCCGGGTCTGCCAGTGGCTCGATCGCGGGTCCGATGATGCGCCGCGCGGCGCGATAGGTCTGGCGATACTCGACGACCTGGCCGAGCTCGTGGATGGGTGTGGCCAGGAAGGCGACGATCGTGATGGCCCCGGCGATCGTATGCGTGGGGAGCCCGGCCAGGAGCCCGGTCCCGATCACCATCGCCGTGATGATCCCCGATGTGGCCGCCGCGCTGCCGCGCATCATGCCGGTCACCTTGGCCTTCTCGATCGAGGCGGCCACCAGCACCCGGCTGTGTCTCTGGATCCGGGCGAGCTCGCGGTCCGAACCACCGGCGGAGCGGATCGCCGCCGTGGACAGCACCGTGTCGGCGATCTGCGAGGACAGCCGCCCCCGGACCCTGCGCACCCGGCGGGTCCTCCGGTAGGCCACCGGGGCCAGCGCCCTCATAGCCAGGACAAGAACCCCGACCGGGACCACCAGCGCGACCAGCAGCAAGGGATCCAGCAGGACGAGCGCGACACCCACCCCGATGATCAGCGGTATGCCCACGGCCAGCGGTGCCACGCCCTGGCTGATCCAGTTCTTGATCGACGTGAGGTCGTTGGTGGTTCGAGCCACGGCAACGCCCAGGGACCTGACCTTGCCGTCAGCCAGGTTGCGCCGGATCAGCCCCACGCGGATCTGGTGGACGTAGTCCTGGCTCAGCCGCTCGGACAGGACCCGCTCGGCCATCCGCAAACCCCCGACCGCGCACGCAGCGGCCACCAGGGCGCCGACGAGCAGACCCCGGGCTCCCGCACCAGAGCGCGTGAGCGCGTGGGTAAAGAAGTGGGCGCTGGCACCGGCCGCCGCCGCCTGACCCAACCCGGCCCCGATCAGCAGGCTCAGGTACCGGCGCCGTCGCCCGGCCCACACCGCAGGAAGGCCCGTGCTGGCCGATCCCGACTTCGAAGCAGTCCCCTGGATGTTGGCAGGCCGGCCGGACGGGTCAGCCAGCGAGGCGGACACGGGCCTCCGACCCAAACATGCCGGTGTTGGCCAATCCCGGGACCAGCAGCTCAGCCACCTCGGCGCTGGCCAGCTCGTGCTTGTCCAGAACCGGCACATCCAGCGAGCTGATGGCCTCATGCTTGGCCAGCGGTGAGGCGGTCAGCATCCCGCTGATGGCGACCGGTGGCAGACCTAGCCCAGCCAGCAGCATCTGGCCTGCCGTTGCTCCCAGGGCTTCGCCGGCCGCGAATACCACCTTGTCGACGTGTGCCTTGAACACGGGGTCTGCGACGAGCCGCGCGGTCTCGGCCTGGAACAGTCCGTCGGCGATCTCCACGACGACGACGTCGGGGTTGTCGCTGGCCAGCTCGTCGATCAGTGACACCAGCAGGGCTCGGACCTGCTGGTGCTCCAGCCGGTAGGTCGAGCCGTAGCCGAAGTCGGTGAAGTCCAGGACCCGGGACGCACCCGAGTCGCGGAAGAGCATGGGGTCGCCGCCGGCCCCTGTCCCGGTCGCCTTCCCGGCCGCGACCACCAGTCCGGCCTTGGTGAGGCCGCGGACGATGGAGCCGACGGTGGTCGTCTTTCCGGAGTTCATCGAGGTGCCCAGCACGCCGATCACCACCGGTTTGCCCACCCTGCCCAGACCCCGGGCGTCCTCCGGCTCGACCGTCGCGAACGGCGCATAGCCTCGCAGGGTGACAACTCCGACTGCGTCGGTCAGAAGGCCCAGCGGCTGGATCTGGGTCGGCGCCTTCATCGAGGAGTGCGCCGAGATCACCGTCCCGGCCAAGCCCCCGGCCGCGAGCAGGTGCGTATCGCCCAGGTTGTCGGGCACCTCGCCCTCGAACTGGTCCGGAGCGTAGCGGTCGCCGTAGGCAACCAGGATCTCATCGCCCTCAAACAGGAGCGCCCTGCGACCGTCGGGACGCATGATCCCCCCGTGCTGGCCCAGCTTGCGCACCCGGGCGAGGACGACGTCACCCGCCTGCGGGACCACGTGCTCGCCGGTCAGCAGCCCGTAACCGCGCGGGTCGGCATCGATGAGTCGGGACACGAATCGGGTCGTGTACGCCGACTTCGCCAGGGCAAGCCGGCGAAAGTCCAGGGGCTCCACCCCCGGCAGAGCCTGGCTGACCTCAGTGCGGGGAACGGGCAGGAAACCTGACGCAGTGCTCATGGACTTCCTCTTCTCGACCGCGCCGTGAAGCGCCTGGGTGATCTGCTTGCGGACTGCCTCAGCGTGCCCGACTGCCTGGTCGCCGCACCATGCCACCTTCGTACTAGTGCCGCTTTCTCTTGATCGACTGACCTTTTGGTTCAGCGCAGCACGGCCGAGGTCGAGCGCCTCAGGCGAGCTTCGGCGCTGTTGGACGCATGGTCACAAAGTCAGGGTGCTGCGCAGGTCGAAGACGCGCCCTGAAAGTACGCCGTAGCCTGTGGAGGTGAGCTGCCCTTTCCTCAGGTAGTCGGTGAGATCCTTGTCGAGGTCATCGACCCTTTTTCTGAGGTCCTCTGGTTTGCTCGTGCTGAGCTCAAGGTTGAACTTGTCCAGCCGGCCCTGTGCTTCCTGCGCTTGCCTGGGGTCGAGCGCGCCCGAGCCGGCGGCGGAGTTGATGGCAGAGCGCAGCGCCGAAACCGCTTCTGCGACGGTCGAGGGCCCGCCCCGCGCGGAGGTGCTCGCTCCCGGGGTGGGTGTTCGCGCTGCGGGCGAGCTCGACTGGGTGAGCGCGGGCGTCGGTGGCTGACTGGTGGTCAGGCCCGAAACACTGTTGTTGTGCGCAAGCAGCGCGACCATGGCTATGGCCGCTGCGGCGACGAGGGCTGCGGCGACCAGCGCGGCGATGCCACGCCGTCGCCGACGGACGGCAGGGTCAAGGGTTACCGGTGCCCCTGTGGTCAGAACGCGAGTGCGAGCAGGTTCAGGTGCAGTGGTGGCTGTTTGAGGATGGTGCCGCGGCGAGGTCGCCAAGGCCGCCACGTCGCCATGGCCGAGGGCCGGTGCGGCCAAGGCCGTGGAGACGGCGCCGGCATCTGGTCGCAGATCGGGGTTCTTGTCAAGCAGCCCCACGATGAGGTCGTCGAGGGCGGCCGGCGTGTCGGCGCGGAGGCTGCTTGGGCGCGGAGGCGGGGCGTGCAGGTGCTGCGCGAAGATCGCCGCGGAGGTGTCGGCGGCGAAAGGCGGGCGTCCGGTAAGCAGGATGAACATGACGGCGCCGAGCGCGTACAGGTCAGCCTGCGGTCCCGGGGCGCCGCCCGTGATGATCTCCGGTGCGACGAATGCGACGGTGCCCAGGATCAAACCTGCGCCGGTCAGCGCGGGCTGCGTGGTGGTGGCGCCGTTAAGCCGGGCGATGCCGAGGTCGACGAGCACGCAGCGGCCATCGGCGGCGAGCATGAGGTTCGCGGGCTTGACGTCGCGGTGGGTGATGCCGGCCGCGTGAGCTGCGGCCAGCGCCGCAGCGCACTGCTGGCCGCAGCTGATCACACGCTCGACGGGAAGTGGACCCTCGTCGGTGAGCAACCGGTCCAGAGTGGGCCCCGGTAGCAGCTCCATGACGAGCCACGCGGTATCCACGTCGGTGCCGAAGTCGAAGATCGTGACGATGTTCGGATGCGACAGGCCGGCCAGGAACTGTCCTTCGTGGCGAAAGCGGTCCAGCGCGTCGACCGGCGCATTCTTGACATCGAGCATCTTGATGGCGACCTCACGCCCGAGGACCAGGTCTCGTGCGGCGTACACAGTGCCCATGCCACCCTGGCCCAAGACGTCGCCGAGCGCGTATCGCCCCGCAAGAACCTCCCTGTCGACCATGCTCGCTACTATCGCAGGTCCCCTGGGCCGATCCGGCTCGGTGGACACGATGGAATTGCAGATTATTGCGAAAGCCGTGAGGTTGCTCTCCGACCAGGCGCCACCACCACCTGCAGCGTCGCGAGCGTGGGGTCGAACGCATAAGCGATCCGGGCACCCTCATCGCGCGCGCGAACCAGGGAGTCCAGCGTCGCGGATGTCACACGTTCGCCGGGGGCAAGGACCGGCACCCCGGGGGGATACGGCGCTACAAGCTCGGCAGACACCCGCCCGACCGCCTCCTCAGCTCTGACCAGCTCGTGCTCGGCGAAGAAAGCCTCGCGAGGTGCCATGACGACTTCGGGCTCGACAGCCCAGGCAGCGGCCACAACGGGATTGCGCGGCGAACCTCGGTGCCGGGCAATGGCATTCGTCAACGCTTCCGTGAGCTCGTCCACGCCCGCGTCATCATCGGCGATGGTGAGCATGGGGATGATGGTGTCCAGGTCGGCCATCTCCAAGGGCATGCGGCGAGCCAGCAGATCCGCCTCGACGTCGTGCCCGCTGGCGCCCGTTCCAGCGAGCAGGACGACCAGCTTGGTGGGGTCCACCCCCGGGCCGTCGAGCACGCTCAGCCCCTCGATGGCCCTCAGGCGCCCCTTCGCGTCGGAGACGCGGCGGAGCAGGTGGCCGATGAGCTCCTCGCCGTCGCGTTCCAGCAGGCCTCGGGCCGCGTCGATGCTGGCGAGGATCGCCCCGGCAGGGCTGGTGGTGTGCGTCGCCTCGAACGCGCGCTCGAGCCGGGCGGCGTCGATACGCTCGGTGTTGGCCAGGACCATGGCCCCCTGGGAGTAGGCGGGAAGCGTCTTGTGCGCGCTGGTCACGATCGCGTCGGCGCCCAGAGCGAGTGCGTGTGGTGGTAGCTCCGGGTGGAAGCCGAAGTGCGCCGCCCAGGCGGCATCCACGATCAGCGGTATGCCGTGAGCATGCGCCGCGCGGGCGTGTCCGGCTATGTCTCCGATGCTGCCCACGTAGGAGGGGTCGCCCAGGAAGACCGCGCGAACCTCAGGGTGGGCCCGTAGAGCAGCCTCGACGTCGGACACCGATACGGCAGTGGGCAGTCCGGTTGAGGGGTTGACTCCCGGGCGGACCCAGACCGGATCGAGCCCTGCGAGGACGAGACCGAGCAGGAGCGAGCGGTGCAGACCGCGAGAGACCACCACGCGGGCGCCCGGCTGCGCCACCGCCAGGGCCAGTGCCTGGTTGCCGTGCGTCGAACCGCCGACCGAGAATCGGCAGACGTCGGCCCCCCAAAGCTGCGCGGCGCGGCCTTCGGCCCGTGCGAGCACTCCGGAGGACTGCTTCACGGTGTCCAGGCCGCCATACAGAGGGACATCGCCCGCGACAACGATGCCGACCAGATCGTTGCGCTGTTTGTGCCCCGGGATGGTGAAGGGGCGCGGGCCGGCCTCCAGGAACGAGAGATAGGCGTCAAGCAGCGGCGCGTCGCCTCGAAGTCCGCGCGGGTCTGCTGGCCATGACGACGATCTGGTCACCCGCGACATGGTGCCATGGACAGGTCCCGGCCTCGTCGACGAGGTTTATGTGGCGTGGTGCAGGGGTCAGACACCACACTCCCGCGTGAACTTGGTGTACTTGCGCGTCAGCATGGGTTTCACGAACAGCCGCACAGGGGCGGGGATCATGCCCCACGTGGACGCCACCTCGCTGGGCGTGGCTCCGTCGCTGACCCAGGGCAGCACCAGCGATGCGTCCTCGCTATCGCGAGAGAACCTGACGAACGCTTTGAAATCGTCTTCCTCGATGTACTTCTGAACGATAGGGACCCCCTCGCGCTCCTCGTGCTGGGCATGACCAGACAGCACGGCGCCCAGCTCATCGAGCCGGGCGGCGATATGGTCCTTGTCTGAGCCCACGGAAAGGTTCTTGAACTCCTCGTCGACGTCGCCGAGCACCGAAGCCAGCGCCCCGTGCTCTGCCTCCATGGCGTCCAGCACGAGGCTCTCCTGCGGATTGGCCTTCGGGCGGACGTTCGGCCACAGGAACGTGTCCTCGCCCTGGTGATGGTGATGCAGGGTGACGGAGAAGAACTTGTACCGCCGGGCCAGACCCTTGGTGACCTTCGCATCGTTGAGGTCGCACTTGCGCAGGCCATCTCGCAGACGCAAGATCTCGCGTCTGAAGGCGCTGTGCAGGTTGGTGTTCATGCTCGTGTCGATTGCGGTCATCTCGGCTCCCGTCGAAACGTCGTTGCGATGGTTCTCTCATGTATACCGTCACTTCGGCCTTCGGCGGCAGGCTGTGATGCGGGGCGGGAGGGCCGGGCGTTCTCATGTCAATTCGTCTGAGAACTAGCCGAACGGCCCTTTCCCCTGAGACATGACAAAGAGCACTGTGGTGGCGGAGTGATCTGGCGCCAGTGGATGAGACGCGCTGCTCGATTTCAGCTGGTGTATGTGAGGGGGGCAACACGGAGCGTGATGAGGCACAACTGCCAGCAGGCGGGTCCTCCTGGATGCCCGACCCGGCTGCTCTACTACGCAAGGGCGGAATATGACCAGGCTGAGACGACGTCGGAAGGGCTCGCGCCTGTTCGCGTTGTACGCCGTCGCGAGCTTGGTGCTGGTCACCATCTTGGGCGCCGTGCTCGTCCGCGGGGCCCAGAACGTGGGACGCAGCCGGGGTCTTGACCAAGGTCGCGCCCAGGCTGCAATCATCGAGCAGATGGCTATCGCACCAGCCCTGAGCGGTGCTGACCTCTCGGCGGGAATCACCAGCGCGCAGCGCGACCGGCTGCAGAAAGCGACCGACCTGGCGATCTTCAGCGGCTCGGTGTCGCAGCTTCATCTGCTCAGCCTGAACGGCGTTGTTGTCTTCTCGGATGACGGCAGCGTGCTGGGTGCGGTGCCGGTGGCTGACCCCGCATTTCGATCTGCCGCTGCCGGTCAAGTCGACGTGCGCATCGTCGAGATCGGGCCGCAGTCCTCGGTCGCTATCCGCGTCCTGGAGCCTGTGATCGCGACGTCGATCGGGGAGGTCGTCGGTGTCCTTGAGGTCTATCTCCCGTACGGCGCGATCGCCGAGAAAGTGCAGGTCGAGACGAGTCGCACGATTACTCGACTCGCGCTCGGTCTCGTCGGGCTGTACGCGGTACTGGCCCTCATCTCGTGGGGAACCACCCGATCGCTGAGGCGGTTCGCCGCCGACCACTTGCACCAAGCCCTCCATGATCCGCTCACAGGCATGCCCAATCGCGAGCTGTTCCGGCAGAGTCTCGACGATGCGCTGGGGGGTGGCCGGCGCGGGGAGCGAGGAGCAGTGGTGCTGATCGACCTCGACCACTTCAAAGAGGTCAATGACACCCTCGGCCACCACGCTGGCGACGAGTTGCTCAGGATCGTGGGGCGCCGTCTGATGGAGTCCCTGCGCACTGACGATGTGGTGGCCCGGCTCGGTGGTGACGAGTTCGGCCTGATCTTGCCGCGCGGTGGTAGCCATGAGGAGACGATCGACCTGCTGACCCGAGTCCAGCATGAGCTGGGTCAGGAAATCATGCTGGACCACGTCGCTCTCAGTGTTGAGGCTAGCTTCGGCGTCTGCTTCTACCCTGAGGGCGCGGAGACGGTCGAGGGTTTGCTGCAACATGCGGATGCCGCCATGTACCGGGGCAAACATGGCACTTCGGGGGTGGTGGTCTACGATCCCGGGACCCCACTGAACCCGACGCATGCACTCGTGATGCAGGGCGAGCTGCGCGGGGCGTTGGAGCGCGAGGAGTTCGTTCTCTACTACCAGCCCAAGATCGAGCTCGCCACCGGCCGGGTGAGCGGTGTTGAGGCCCTCGTGCGCTGGCAGCACCCGCAACGCGGTCTGTTGCCGCCGTCTGACTTCTTGCCGGTCGCAGAACGCTCCGAGCTGATTGAGCCTCTGACGGAATGGGTGCTGCGACGCGCCCTGGCCGACTACAGGACGTGGACGGCGGCCGGGCTCGACTGGACCGTCGCGGTCAACATATCCGCACGAAGCCTCGGGTCGCTGACGTTCGCGGACAGGGTTCACCAGATCCTGCAGGAGACCGGCGTGCGGCCCAGCCGGGTCCACTTCGAAGTAACCGAGACCGCACTGGCATTCGATACAAAGCTTGCTGGCGATGTCTTCGGAACGCTCGCCAAGCAGGGCATTCCGATGTCCATCGACGACTTCGGCATCGGCTACACGAGCCTGTCCCAGTTGCGCACTCTCAAGGTGTCGGAGGTCAAGATCGACCAGACCTTCATTGCCGGCCTGCCCGATAACGAAAAGGACCGCGCCATCGTGCGCTCGGTCATCGATCTTGGCCACAACCTGGGATTCCTGGTCACGGCCGAGGGCGTGGAGTTTCAGGACACCGCCGACTGGCTGTTGGACGCCGGTTGCGACCACGCACAGGGGTACCTCTGGCTGCGCCCCCTTCCGTGGACCGACGTTGCCCGGGTATTCGGCCCCAAGGCCCCAACCACCCCCCAGTTCGCCACTCTGACCGCGAGCGCAGAGGCGTGGGCCGGGAGTGAGAGGGAAGCATGATGGAGCACCCCCCTGCTCATCCCCTCCGCTCCGCGATTGGCCTTGTCCTGGCTGCGGCTACCCTCCTGGCGGCGTGTGACGGGTCGGCCACGACCGCCTCCCCCCGTGCCACCCAAGGGCACTTCGACCAGACACTGCACGACCGGCTCCCGCCCGAGGTCAGGGCCCGGGGCTTCCTGCGGGTCGGCACCGACGCCTCCTACGCACCTATGGAGTCGTTCGCCCCCGACGGCAGGACCATCATCGGTATAGAGCCCGACCTCGCCCTGGAGATCGGGCGCATCCTGGGAGTTCGTCTCCAGTTCGTCAACAAGACCTTCGACACACTGCGGGAGGACGTCGCTGACGGTGTCCTGGACCTCGCGATGTCGGCCATGACCGACACCCCCGAGCGCGCGAAGGCCGTCGACTTCGTCGACTACTTCAGCGCTGGGACCTCCATCCTCGTGCAGCGCGGCAACCCGTCCGGTGTCACCGGAATGTCAGACCTCTGCGGCAAGGTCGCCGCCGTGGAGAGCGGAACGACGCAGATGGACCTGCTCGCCCGGACACAGAAGAACTGTGGCGACCAGCCCATCATCGTGAAGAGCTATCCGACCAACTCGGATGCTCTTGTGCAGCTGCGCACCGGCCGCGCGGCCGCGGCGCTCAGCGACTTTCCGACTGCGGCCTTCTTCGCCAACGACCCACACACCAGGTCGCACTACCAGCTCGCATCGACCACGCAGTTCGAGCCAGGCCTATATGGCATCGCCGTCGCCAAGACTCAACCGAGCCTGCGCGAAGCCGTTCAGGGTGCCTGCGAGGAGCTGCTACGCAGCGGCATCTACAACGACGTCATGGCCCGGTGGGATGTAAGTGAGGGTGGCGTCGATCGGATCAGCATCAACTCGGATCGTTGGACGAGCATCGCTGGACGAGCATCGCTGAACGAGCATCGCTGAACGAGCTCGCGCACAAATGCGAACATCGGACGGACGATGTGGGGATCGACCCGCTTCTGGCGACCGAGCACCGTGCGCTCGTCATCTGCCCGGGCTCCTTGGACTGGCCGGGTAGCCGTCGCCAAGGCCTGAGCCGCCGGGGTCACCGGGCTCCCGACGCGGTGCGACGGCAGGCGGGCTTCCATGTTGCTCCTGTCACCACCGAAGACCGTAAGGGAGTTGGCCTACACGGCGTGGACGATAACGGCGTAGCTACCGCAGGCGATCAGCCGGTCGCCGGCGACGCGGTCAGCAGCGCTGACCAAGTTTTGCAGCGCACCGGTTGCGGGGTCGAACTCGACGTCCTCCACCATCCCCAGCTCAGCCCCGGCGTCGCTGAGTAGTCGCTTGCCGACTACGTCGGCTTCTTCGAGGCTGAGTTCGCTGGCAGGCTCGCGGGCGGGCACGATGACGGCCTCGGATGGGACGGTCACTGCGTCGGGGCCGAAAGCGGTCAGGTCCTCCCAGTGCAGCGTGTCCCCTTCCACGTTTGTCTTGCTCAGTCGGAGGGCGACGATCCTCTTGCTCGTGAGGCCGATGATGAACCCCGCGATGACACCGACGGTGCTCGCACTTTCGGTGCTGATCACTGGCCGGCCGGTGGCCTCACTGAACCGTGTCATGTCGTCGCCCGAAGCCGGGCGCGGAAGGCCTCGACGGCGGCCCCGAACCCTGCGAAGTCGTCAGAGACGAACTCAATCGCGGCCTCGGGGACAATGAGTGCCTCTCCAGAGACCGACAGGGTGTCTGGCAGTGGGATCAGAAGGTGACGGCGATCGGTACTCAGCTCCGGGCTTGACTCGATCTCGTATCCCACGACATCGGCGACCGAGGCAACGAACACAATCACGTCCACGACCTGACCGAGATCCATACCACCCTCGCTGATCACCCGTGAGCCCAGGACGTCGGCCTCGTTCATCTCAGGGTGCGTCACCACGGAGTCCCGCACCGTCAATGAGTGCCGGTCGCGGATCATGACCGCATCCGGTCCGCACGAGTAGACCGACTCCCATGCCAGCGCCTCGGGCAGGGGCCCCGCGAAAGCACCGCGTCCGTTGAGGGTGAACCCGGCGACCTGACCGCTCACCTTGTCAAAGACCAGGTCCTTGACCTGGGCGATGTCGTTGCCATCCAGGGTGACCACCGGGCGCCCGATCAGCTCCCGGGCGCGCACCAAAACGCTCATTGCGACTGCCCTTGCCTTTGCGAGGCGCCGTAGCAATCACACCGCCGCCGCGGCGCCGCGCCTGAACCACCAGAAATCCGACAACGACTATTGCCACCGCCACGAGCACGACGGCCAGCCAAGCCCACCAGGACATCGCGTATCCTCCCTCAACCGGGGAACGAACGGCCCCAACCCAATCTCATGATCTCGCTGCACAACACAATCCGCCATAGCCAGCCGGAGTCCGCCTGGTCGGGCTTTGGAGTCATCGCTGGCGGGCGATCCAGCCTGGCGACGGCACCACCTCAGATGGTGTCAAAAGCGGTATCTCGGACCCGGACGAAACGCCTGAGACCACCAGCACCCGGTCCCTACCGGTCCCCACCAAAATCAGAACCGCAGGCCAGCCACCCATTAGGGCGCTGACCTGCGGTTTTGTTGGAGCCGCCTATCGGAATCGAACCGATGACCTATTCATTACGAG
>JBDTWH010000118.1:0-62734 GCA_040006795.1 Actinomycetota bacterium
AGGCTTGTCTGCTGCCCTTGGAGGGTATGGCAGGCCTGGCCAGGAAAATCATTCGGGTTCGGGGCAATGGCGCCGCTACCCTGCACCCATCGGGTGATTACCCGGCAGGTAACAGGGAGAGGGCCCGGTGGACAACCAGAGAAGGAAGCACCCGTCAGTGCTTCTGCGGCCCCTGGACGTCTCGGACGAGAAGCAGGCCACGCAGGCCCACGAGGAGCTCGCCCGGGACGACTTCGAGTTCCTTTTCGTCAGGCAGGGCGAGGCCTGGCCGGACTACCTCGAGCGGGTGGAGCGCGAGCGCCTCGGCGTGGACCTCCGGGAGGGCTGGGTGCCTTCGACGTTTCTGATGGCCGAGGTGGAGGGACAGATTGTCGGGCGGGTGTCGATCCGGCACGAGCTCAACACTTACCTCGCGCAGTTCGGGGGACACATCGGCTATGGAGTTCGTCCAGGCTTCCGCCGGCGCGGGTATGCGACGGACATCCTGCGCCAGTCGCTGGCTGTCGCGGCGTCAATCGGTCTCGACCGCGTGCTGGTGACCTGCGACGTCGACAACGTGGGCTCTGCCGGGACAATCGAGCGCTGCGGCGGAGTCCTGGAGAATGTCGTGCTGGTCGAGGGCTCGGTGCCCAGACGACGGTACTGGGTCGAAACGGGTTCGTGAGGCTGACCGGACTAACCCGTCCGCGGGCCGAGCTGAAGCGAGAAGGTGACCATCGGGCGACCCCGACCGTTGTAGTCCGGCACGGGGTTGCTGACCTCGAAGCCGAGGCCGTGGTGGAATCGGATCGAGCCGACGTTGCCGGGCGCGGTGATCGCACGGAGCTCGGTACAGCCCTGCCCTCCTGCTTGTACAGCGAGCTCCTCGTAGAGCCGGCGAGCCAGCCCGCTCCTGCGCAGGTCTGGCCGGACGCCTGCGAAGTGCACATACCCACAGTCCGGCTGGGCCTGCGAGATGAAGCCCACCAAGAATGCGGCCAGTCCCTGCTCGTCATCGGCGATCCGGCTCGTCGTCCAGAAGTGGTCGAGGAAGAGCCGGGGCAGCGAGCGACTGACCGGTCGCCCCCACCAGCCGTCGACCACCGCGATGATGCGGTCGTAGTCCTGGGGGCGGGCCACCCGAACAGCGGCAGCTTCGACCATGGGGACTCCTCGTGCTGGACGGACTGCCTGGTGATAGGTCAGGTGATTGCAGGAGACGGCTCAGCTGTATGCCGTGTCAGCGGCGCCCGAGTGCGCGGTAGGTCCAGCCGGCTGCACGCCAGGCCGCCGGATCGAGCACGTTCCGGCCGTCCAGGATCCGCTTCTCGCGCACCACCGAGGCGAGCTTCACGGGGTCGAGCTCCCGGTACTCCGCCCACTCGGTGGCCAGCAGCACGACGTCCGCCCCGGTGGCGGCCTCCTCGGCTGTCGCCGCGAAGGTGAGGTCCGGCCACTTGAGGCGGGCATTCTCGATCGCCTGCGGGTCGGTGACCACCACGTGGGCGCCCTGCAGCTGCATCTGTGCGGCGACCGACAGGGCCGGGGAGTCCCGCACGTCGTCGCTGTTCGGCTTGAACGCCGCACCCAGTACGGCGACCCGGCGCCCGACGATCGAGCCGTTGCACACCTCGCGTGCCAGGTCGACCATCCGCACCCGGCGGCGCATGTTGATCGAGTCCACCTCGCGCAGGAACGACAGTGCCTGGTCGGCGCCCAGCTCGCCCGCCCGGGCCATGAACGCCCGGATGTCCTTGGGCAGGCACCCGCCTCCGAAGCCGAGGCCCGCGTTGAGGAACCTGCGTCCGATGCGTTCGTCGTACCCGATGGCCTCCGCAAGCCCGGTGACGTCTGCGCCGGTCGCCTCGCACAGCTCGGCCATCGCGTTGATGAAGGAGATCTTGGTGGCCAGGAAGGAGTTCGCGGCGACCTTGACGAGCTCAGCGGTCGCGTAGTCGGTGACGACCAGCGGCACGCCGTCGGCCAGCGGGGCGGCGTACACCTCGTCGAGCAGCAGTCTGGCCTTCTCGCCGGGCGCTCCCGGCGGAACGCCGTAGACGAGTCGATCGGGGTGCAGGGTGTCCTTGACTGCGAATCCCTCGCGCAAGAACTCCGGGTTCCACACCAGCGTCGCGCCCGAGCCCTCGAAGTCATGGGCGAGGCGCTCGGCGGTGCCCACCGGCACCGTCGACTTGCCGACCACCAGGTCGCCGTCGGACATGAGCGGCCGCACTGAGGCGAAGGCCGCGTCGACGTACCTGAGATCGGCGGAGAACTCGCCGCGCATCTGAGGCGTGCCGACACACACGAAGTGCACCTCGGCGCCCTTGATCTCGGCGATGTCGGTGGTGAATCTCAGCCGCCCCGTTGCGAGGGTCTCGGTGAGCAGATCCGCCAGCTCTGGCTCGAAGAAGGGCGCGCGACCAGCCGCCAGCGCGTGGATCTTGGCGTCGTCGACGTCGACGCCCACGACGTCGTGCCCGAGCTTGGCCATGGCTGCGGCGTGTACCGCGCCCAGGTAGCCGCAACCGATGACTGAGATACGCATTGCTCTCCTTGCCGAGACGGACTCAAGTTCTCCCAGAGTACGGGCGTCGTGGGGCAGCGTGTCCGAGGCGGGCTGGCGGCCGGGTGCCAGCGCCTGGTCAGAGCCAGGTGACCGCCGCCCCGATCACCTCGATGTGGGTGGTCGCGAACACCTATACCGGTTCCCCCGCATCGTCGGAGTACTCGACGATCGCCTCCATGGGCTGGGTGGCCTCAGAACCCTCTTTCTGGTTGGTCAGATCGCGGGCTGCGGCGAATACGCCGAGCACCCTTCCGCCTTCGTCTCGATAGACCGAGGCGTTGTACAGGACATCGGTCCGGTGGCCGTCCCGGCGGCACAGGGTCAGCGGGTAGTTGGTCACCGATCCCTGCGCGAATGCGCGTTGGTAGCCCTCGCAGGCCTTGCCGGGGTCGGTGAAGTACTGGCAGAAGTCAGTCCCGATGAGCTTGTTGCGACGGACACCGGTGATCTTTACGGTGGCCTCGTTCACGTCATCGATCTTGCCGTCGAGGCCGATCGTCACCAGGGGATCAAGAGAGGCCTCGATCAGGCTCCGTGCGTATCGGGCTGCATGCTTCACCGCCGTGATGTCGCGGCAGATGACGGACGCGCTGACCACGGTCCCCTTCTCGTCGCGGATCGGCGAGATGGTGAGCGAGACCGGGAATGAGGTCTTGTCCCTTCGGATGCAGGCGGTCTCAAAGTCATGGATCGGGCGGCCGGCGCTGATCTTCGCGAGGATGGAGATCGTCTCGCCTGCCCGGTCAGCGGGGATGACCAGGCCGGTGGGTTGGCCCACGATCTCTTCGCTGGAGTAGCCGAACATCCTCTCCGCGGCCGGGTTCCAGCTCGTGATGATGCCGTCGACGGTTCTCCCGAGGATGGCATCGTCGGAGTACTCGACGATTGCCGCCATGCGCTTGGCGACGGCCAGCGCTCCCTTCTGCTCGCTCAGGTCACGGTGGATGACGGACGTGCCGACGACCGCGCCGTCCGCGTCGCGAATCGGTGAGACGGTGAGCGAGACCGGGAACACCGTTCCGTCCTTTCGGACGCGTTTGGACTCCAGGTGCTCGACATGCCTGCCGGCCCTGATCTGTTCCAGGATGGTTGCGATGTCCCCTGCTCGGTCCTTGGGAGTCAGCAGATCGGCGGGCTTGCCCATCACTTCGCGGCTGGAGTAGCCGTACATTCTTTCGGCGGCCGGGTTCCAGCTCGTGATGATGCCGTCGAGCGAGCCGCTCATGATCGCATCGTTCGAGTGCTCGATGATCGCCGCCATGTGCTGCGAGGCCTCAAATGCAGCCTTCTGTCTGGTCACGACGCGGGCGGCAGCAAACACCCCGAGTACTTCTCCGTTGAAGTCGCGATAGGTCGAGGCGTTGTAGAGCACGTCGGTCAAGGTGCCGTCGCGGTGGCGCAGCGTCAGCGGGTAGTCGGTGACTGACCCCTGCGCGAACACCTTCCCGTAGCCCTCCGCAGCCTTGACGGGGTCGGTGAAGTACTGGCTGAAGTCGGTCCCGATGAGCTGTTCGCGGGGTACGCCGGCGACCTGGACGGTGGCCTCGTTGACGTCGTCTATCTTGCCTTCGGGGCTGATTGTCACCAGGGGATCCAGGGCTGCTTCAAGCAGGCTCCTGGCGTATCGAGCGGCATGCTTCAGGTCCGTCATGTCGCGGCTGATCATGGATGTGCCGACCACCTCGCCATGAGCGTTGCGGATCGGTGAGACGGTGAGCGAGACCGGGAAAGCCGCTCCGTCTTTTCGGATTCGGACGGTCTCAAGATGCTCGATATGCTCGCCGGCTCCAACTCTGGCGAGGATGTCCTTGATCTCGTCGGGTCGATCCTGGGGGCTTACCGCCGCGATCGAGGTACCGATCATCTCCTCACCGGAGTAGCCGAACAGCTGCTCGGCGGCCATGTTCCAGCTGGTGACGATGCCTTCGAGCGTGCTGCCCATGATGGCGTCGTCCGAGCCCTCGACGATCGCGGCGATGCGCTGGGCGGCCTCAAGCGCCTTTTTCTCCAGCGTCGCGTCGCGGTGGACCGCAGAAGCGCCGACGATCTTGCCGTCATCGTCATGGATTGGCGCGATGTTGATCGCGACCGGAACCACCGTTCCATCCTTGCGGACGCGAATGGTCTCAAGGTGCTCAACACACTCGCCGGACCTGATCCTGGTCAGAATCGCCTGCGCTTCGCCGACCCGATCCCTGGGGCTGAGAAGGTCAACGGAGCTGCCGACCATCTGCTTGCTCGAGTACTCGTACAACCTTTCGGCGGCGGGGTTCCAGCTCGTGATGATGCCATCCAGCGTGGTACCGAGGATGGCATCATCCGAGTACTCGACGATGGACGCTACGAGCTGAGCGCTCTTGACCGCCATTCTTTGTTGGGACACCTCGCGGGCGGCCGTGATCACCAGCAGGACGTCCCCGGTGTCGATGTGGGACAGGCTGACGTTGATCGGGAGCTCGGTGAGGTCGTGTCGCCGTCCGGTCAGCTCCAGCTCGAGTCCACTCGACCGGGTCCTCGGGTCTGCGAAGTAGTCCACCCGGTGCTGGGAGTAGATCTGCCACAGACTCTCAGGCACCAGCATCTCGATGCGTTGGCCGATCAGCTCGTCCCGGTCAAAGCCGAACAGCGATTCGGTCTGACGATTGACAAACCGGATCACGCCCTTCTGATCCATCCCCACCAGGGCATCGGGCACAGCCTCGAGCAGGCTCTCGAACTTCGTCATCTCGGCACATCCACTTCAGACTCCCTGACGGAAGCAAATCAATTTCATGAGCTCAGAAGCTTGATAAGTCTCACCCAGGAGAGTTCGCGAAGTCTTGGGCGCCTCTACTTATAGTCTGGCCGCATCGAGCGTGGAGAAGGCAGGACGTTCGGCCCTGTTCCTATGCCCATATCGGCCCACCTTGGGGAGACCATTCCGGACCCGATTACGCTAGATTTCCTGGGGCGGGAGAGGGAGAGACGTGATGGTGCGCAGGACATTTGCCCGGTTGATGTTGCGGCTGACCCGTTGGCGCGCGGTTGGCGAGGTCCCCAGCTCGGGCATCCTGGTCGGCGCACCGCACACGTCCAACTGGGACTGGGTCGCGATGTTGCTCCTGATGTGGAGCGGCGGGGTTCCTCCCCGGGTGCTGATCAAGGCGGAGATCATGCGCACACCGCTCGGCCCGCTCCTGCGAGCCAACGGGGGTATCTCCCTGGACCGGCAGAACCCCGGCACCGTGGTGCGGGATCTGCTCGCCGAAGCCAGGAGGGGCGGGCCGTTCCTGCTGATCATCGCAGCCGAGGGCACGCGCAAGAAGCAGGACTACTGGAAGTCCGGCTTCTATCGGATCGCCCGGCAGACTGGTCTGCCGATAAGCATGGGATTCATCGACGGACCGACCCGCACTCTGGGTTTTGGTCCCTCATTCGTGCCCAGCGGTGATGTCGTGGCGGACATGGACATGATCCGTGCTTTCTACTCGGACAAGCACGGCATCCACCCAGAGCTGCGGAGCGAGCCTCGCCTGCGCGAGGAGCACGGCGCCACGGAGCCACCAGCCTGACAGCGACCAGTCGCACACGGCATACCGTGGGATCCTGATGACACTCACCGAGCTTCTGCCGCCCAGCCCCCGAGCCTCCGATCCGGACACCTTGTATGACGCGTTCGCGACCTGGGTGGCAGGACAGGGGATCTCGCTCTACCCGGCCCAGGAAGAAGCCGTCATCGAGATCATGACGGGCTCGAACGTGATCCTGTCCACCCCTACCGGCTCGGGCAAGACGCTGGTGGCTACCGGCGCCCACTTCGCGGCGCTGGCCCAGGGGAAGCGGACGTTCTACACGGCGCCGATCAAGGCGCTGGTCTCCGAGAAGTTCTTTGCCCTGTGCGACATCTTCGGCGCGGCCAACGTCGGGATGCTCACCGGCGACGCCTCGGTCAACAACAAGGCTCCGATCATCTGCTGCACCGCCGAGGTGCTGGCCAACATCGCGCTGCGCGAGGGGGCCGGGGCCGACATCGGCCAGGTCGTCATGGACGAGTTCCACTTCTACGCCGAGCCTGAGCGGGGCTGGGCCTGGCAGGTGCCGATCCTGGAGCTGCCCCAGGTCCAGTTCATCCTGATGTCGGCGACCCTGGGCGACGTCGACCGGTTCCAGTCCGACCTGACCCGGCGGACCGGTCGCACCACCGCCGTGGTGACCTCGGTCGAGCGGCCGGTGCCGCTGAGCTACTCGTACGCGATCACACCACTGCACGAGACCCTCGAGGAGCTGCTGGCCACTCATCAGGCCCCGATCTATGTCGTGCACTTCACCCAGGCATCGGCTCTCGAGCGCGCTCAGGCCCTCATGTCGATCAACGTCTGCACGCGTGCCGAGAAGGACGCGATCGCCGAGCTGATCGGGGGTTTCAGGTTCTCCTCAGGTTTCGGCAAGACGCTGTCGCGGCTGGTGCGCCACGGGATCGGCGTCCACCACGCCGGGATGCTGCCGAAGTACCGGCGACTTGTTGAACAGCTGGCGCAAGCCGGCCTCCTGAAAGTCATCGCCGGCACCGACACCCTGGGAGTCGGGATCAACGTGCCGATCCGCACGGTGGTCTTCACCGGGCTGTCCAAGTACGACGGCTCCCGCCAGCGGGTGCTGAAGGCCAGGGAGTTCCACCAGATCGCCGGCCGCGCGGGCCGGGCAGGGTATGACACGTCTGGGTGGGTGGTGGTGCAGGCGCCCGATCATGACGTGGAGAACGCCAAGGCCGTGGCAAAGGCCGGCGACGACCCCAAGAAGCTGCGCAAGATCCAGCGGAAGAAGCCCCCCGAGGGCTTCGTCACCTGGAACAAGGCAACCTTTGAGCGGCTGGTCGACGCCGAGCCCGAGCCGCTGGTCTCGCGCATGCGGGTCAGCCATTCCATGTTGCTGAACGTCATCGAACGGGAGGGTGACCCCTTCGAGTCGATGCGTCGGCTCCTTCGTGACAACCATGAGGAGACGCGCAACCAGGCCCGGCTGTCCAGGCGCGCGATCCAGATCTACCGGACCCTGTTGAGCGCCGGCGTCGTCGAGCGCCTCGAGCCGCCGGACGAGACCGGGCGGACCATGCGGGTGACCGAGGATCTGCAGTTCGGCTTCGCCCTCAACCAGCCTCTCTCAACCTTCGCCCTCGCGACGTTCGACGTGCTGGATCGGGAGTCGCCGACGTACGCCCTCGACGTCGTCTCCATCCTGGAGGCCACGCTCGAGGATCCGCGACCGGTGCTGACCGCGCAGCGGCACAAGGCCCGGGGCGAGGCGATCGCCCAGATGAAGTCCGAGGGCATCGAGTATGACGAGCGGATGGAGCTGCTCGACGAGATCACCTGGCCCAAGCCCCTCCTCGAACTGCTGGAGGCAACCTACGAGCTGTATCGCCAGGGTCATCCGTGGATCGCCGAGACCGAGCTGTCGCCCAAGTCCGTGCTCCGGGACATGTTCGAGCGCGCCATGACCTTCGGCGAGCTCGTGCAGTTCTACGGACTGACGCGCTCGGAGGGGATGGTGCTGCGCTACCTGTCCGACGCCTACAAGGCGCTTCGACAGACCGTCCCCGACAGCGCCAAGACCGAGGAGCTCACCGATCTGATCGAGTGGATCGGTGAGGTGGTGAGGCAGACCGACTCCAGCCTGCTCGACGAGTGGGAACAGCTGAGCGACCCCGACGATCCAGACAGTGCACCGGGGGAGATGACTCCGGACTCCCTTGCGGCACAACCCAGGCCGATCACCGCCAACGAGCGCGCGTTCCGGGTGCTGGTCCGCAATGCGATGTACCGGCGGGTTGAGCTGGCCGCCCTGCGGCGGTGGGTCGATCTGGGCGAGCTGGACCCCGACTTCGGCGAGGAGGCGTGGGAGGACGGCATCCGGGCCTACTACGAGGATCACGACTGGATCGGCACCGGTCCGGACGCCCGCGGCCCGCAGATGTTGCAGATCGCCAAAGAGCCCGGGCGCTGGGTTGTCCGTCAGGTCATCGACGACCCCGAGGGTGACCACGAGTGGGGGATCACGGCCGTCGTCGATCTGGAGGCTTCCGACGAGGCAGGCGAGGCCGTCCTGTCGGTCACCGGCTTCGAAACCCTGTCTGAACGACTGTCTGGCTGACTGTCGGTCCGGGCGCCGCAGTTGAAGGTCCGGGCACGCTTGTTTCGTGTGGCATTGCGCCTTGGCAGCTCTCCGGGCAGCTGTCCGGGCAGCCGGACCGGGCCACAGCCGCGGCAGTCATGGGGACCCATGGCCAGGAAGATCGTGCAAAAATCGTCAGATGATGGAGAAAAACCAGCACCGGGCGAGTCCCCGGCGTCCGGCCTTCTTCGCCCCGGTGCCGATGGACTCACGGGGCGGGCTGGAGTCCCTTGACCCAGCCCACGTCGCCGAGGTCGCTCACGAGACTGCTGCCGTCATCGTCAGGACGGGCAGAGCCGCTCACGACCCCGAGCTCACCTCCAAGCTGGTAGCACTCGTTGACGATCTCGGGCTGTCCACCATTGCAGAGCTGTGGGCGGACCTCCCGGCGCGCACCCTTCCTGGAGCACTCTGGAGGCTCTACGCGTTGCGCGAGTGGGTGTGCTGCGACGCCCTGGGCGCGAGCGCGGACTACGCAGCGGGAATACGGTTTGCCGATGTCCCGCATGTGGTGGCAGGAGTTGCAGAACCTCCCGGCCCCGCTGAGCTGCACGAGCTGACGGACGCCATCCTCACCGGCGTGTTCGAGGGTGACCTTGCGATCGCGCTGGAGCGGGCATCGGGATTCTGCCGGGTGGTCGCCGCCGGACGTGCCCAGCGGGCCAACGACTCCGACGCCAACCTCTCAGATGTCCATGACCCGCTGTGGAGCTCGGCCCTGACCCGGCTTGCCGCCTCGATGCTGACGACCGCGGACGACCTCGAGGCCTGTGCCCGGCTCTGGCGCGGAGGCGATCTTCTCTGATCGACCGGCTCCCTGCGACAGTGGCTCCCTGTTCCGACCTCCGACCGATGTTCGACGGCCCCTGACCGAAGGTCCATCGGCCGATCTCGCGGCCCGGGGCCCTGGCGGGTTACAGTTTTCCTACGTCGGGCCGCGTAGCCCCGGGTCCCAAATCAAGCCGCTACGAGCGGCCACGTGCCGTGAGGCGCTCCCGGCCCGACGTTCACAAGGTGCAAGGCTCTGCTTCGGCAGGGCGTACATTGAACGCGTGGCCGCCGCTGAAGCTCAAGATGACAACGTTGCCGAGGGTGTCGACCTCACCGATGGCGACATCGCGTCCGAGATGGAGCTGGTCAGCAGGCTCGTGGTGGCTGCCACGTCCAGTGAGCGCCCGCTGCGCCAGGACGAGGTGGACGAGCTCCTGGGCGTGACTCCGAAAAAGGACGGTACAGGGCTCGTATCTGAGGCCTAGCCACGGCTGGTCGTCATGATGCTGGGGAGCCGTTTGTGCGATGAGAGGTCGGGGGCTCTACCATCGGGGCGGCAACATCCCTCGATCACCGGAGCCTCGCCGTGGGTTTTCGTCTTACTCCGAAAGAAGACAGTTTCTTTGAGCTCTTTGCCACGCTGGCGAGGCATCTCGTCGCCGGCGCCAATGAGCTGACCAATCTGCTGGTCGTCGAGCACTCCGAGCGTGAGGCCGTTGCCTGCCGGATTAGAGACATCGAGCACGCTGCCGACGAAGCCACCCACGCGATCATGCTCAAGGTGAACTCCTCGTTCATCACGCCGTTCGACCGCGAGGACATCTACCGTCTGGCGTCCAAGCTTGATGACTGCATGGACCTGATGGAGGGCGCAGCAGATCTGATCGTGCTCTACCGCCTCGGCGACCTGCCGGACGGGATCTCGGCCCAGGTGAAGGTGCTGACTCACATGGCCGAGCTGACCGCGGAAGCCATGCCCCGGTTGCGCGTGATGGGTGATCTGCCGGAGTACTGGAGGGAGATCAGCCGTCTCGAGAACGAGGCCGACCAGGCGTACCGACGGCTGGTGGCCGAGGTCTTCAACAACGGCAAGGACGCGATCACGGTGCTCAAGCTCAAAGAGGTCATCGACGAGCTCGAAGCGGCCGCTGATGCCTTCGAGACCGCGGCGCACACGGTCGAGAGCATTGCGGTCAAGGAGTCCTGACCTTCGTGGAGCTGATCGCTGTTGTCATCGTCGTTGCCCTGGCAATGGGCTTCAACTACACAAACGGGTTTCATGATGCCGCCAACGCGATCGCGACCTCGGTCTCGACCCGGGCACTGACGCCGCGGTCCGCCCTCGTGATGGCTGCGGTGTTCAACCTCCTCGGGGCCTTCATCGGCACCAAGGTGGCAGCCACGGTAGGTAAGGGCATCATCGACCCGCCGTCCGGCATCGTCGGTCTGATCATCGTCGGCTCGGCTCTGGTCGGCGCCACCGCCTGGAACCTGCTGACCTGGTGGAAAGGTCTGCCCTCGTCGTCGTCACATGCCTTGTTCGGGGGGATGGTGGGCGCATCCCTCGCAGCGGGGACGACGGTGCTCTGGCAGGGCGTGCTGGACAAGATCGTCATCCCGATGGTGCTCTCGCCGGTGATCGGGCTCATCCTGGGCTATCTGGTGATGGCGGCCATCCTGTGGATCTTCCGCCGTCAGCACCCCGGGCGTGCGACACGAGGGTTCCGGTACGCCCAGACGCTGTCTGCAGCCGCCATGGCGCTCGGACACGGGCTTCAGGACGCCGGCAAGACCATGGGGATTATCGTGCTGGCCCTGACCGTGGGCGGCTTTCAGGACGGCCCCGGGATTCCCAACTGGGTCAAGATCTCAACGGCTCTGGTCATCAGCGCCGGGACGTATGCCGGCGGCTGGCGAATCATGCGGACGCTGGGTCGCAAGATCATCCACCTTGACCCGCCCCAGGGGTTCGCCGCCGAGTCCGCAGGAGCCTCGATCCTCTACGTTGCGGGTCTGGGCTTCGGTGCCCCGATCTCGACCACGCACACGATCACGTCGACGATCATGGGCGTCGGCGCCACCAAGCGACTGTCCGCGGTTCGCTGGGGAGTAGCCAAGAACATCGTCACCGGCTGGGTGCTGACGTTCCCGGGGGCCGGCCTCGTGGCCGCCGCGGTCTATGCGCTGACGGTCCCATTCCAGTAGGCCCGACTTCAGGAGTACCGGCGCACGCCCAACAGCACCCGTAGAAGGGGATCAGCCGAAGCGGCCGGAGATGTAGTCCTCCGTCGTGCGCTCCGTCGGGTTGCTGAACATCTTCTGGGTGTCGTCCATCTCGATCAGCCGACCGGGCTTTCCTGTTGCTGAGAGGTTGAAGAACGCCGTTCGGTCCGAGACCCGGGCCGCCTGTTGCATGTTGTGGGTGACGATGACGATCGTGTAGGTGCTCTTCAGCTCGCTGATGAGGTCCTCGATGGCCAGCGTCGAGATCGGGTCCAGCGCTGAGCAGGGCTCATCCATCAGCAGCACCTGAGGCTCGACGGCGATGGCCCGGGCGATGCAGAGCCGCTGCTGCTGACCCCCCGAGAGTCCCGCGCCGGGCTTCTTGAGCCGGTCCTTGACCTCGTCCCACAGGTTTGCCTTGCGCAGCGAGGCCTCGACCTTCTCGGCCAGGATCTTCTTGTCGTTCAGGCCGTTGAGCCGCAACCCTGCCGCGACGTTGTCCCCGATGGTCATCGTGGGGAAGGGGTTTGGTCGCTGAAAGACCATGCCAACGGTGCGCCGAACGGCCACGGGGTCCACATTGGTGCCGTAGATGTCGGCATCGTCGAGGTGCACCGACCCCATCACCCGTGCGCCGGGAATGACCTCGTGCATCCGGTTGAACGTTCGCAGGAGTGTCGACTTGCCACAGCCAGAGGGACCGATGAAGGCCGTGACGGAGCGCGGCTCGACCGTCATCGTGACATCCTCGACAGCCTTGAACGCCCCATAGAAGATGTTGAGGTCCTTGACGTCGATTCGCTTGGCCATGAGGTGCAGTCATCCTTCGTTTCTGGGGCAGTGAGCCTGGTATGCAGGTAGCCGGTCAGGTTTTGGGCGCTCCCATGCGGGAGACGATTCGCCCTGCGACATTTAACAGCAGGATCAACAGAATGAGGGTCATGGCTGCCGCCCAGACCCGGTCAACGGCAGGCTGTAGCACTTCGGTGCGGTCCTGGTTGATCATTGTCGGCAGAGTCGGCATGAGCCCGCCGAAGAGGTTTGTCGCGATGCTCTTGGTGTAGGGCCCCAGGATCAGCAGCGGCGCTGTCTCCCCCATGACCCGAGCCAGGCCGAGCAGGATCCCGGTGATGATCCCGGAGAATGCGGTAGGGACGACGACCCTTGCGATCGTCTTCCACTTCGGCACCCCCAGCGCGTAGGAGGCCTCTCGAAGATCGTTCGGCACGAGCTTGAGCATCTCCTCGGTCGAGCGCACGATCACGGGGATCATCAGCAGTACCAGCGCCAGGCAGACGGCGAACCCCACGCGCTGGAATCCGAAGGTGGTGACCCAGGCGGCATAGATGAACAGGGCGGCCACGATGGACGGGATCCCGGTGAGGATGTCGACCGTGAAGCTCACGATGGTGGCGAGACGTCCCCGGCCGTACTCGACCAGGTAGATGGCGGTCATCACCCCGATCGGCACGGCCATGACGGCCGTGGACAGAGCCTGGATGAGGGTCCCCTCGATCGCGTGTACCGCGCCACCGCCGACCACCCGGTTCGTGATGCCGCGCTGGGAGTTGGTCCACCAGTGGCTGTCGAGCAGCAGGGCTCCACCCTTGGTGATCACGCTCCACAGGATCCAGACCAGAGGCACCATGGCGAGAGCGAACGCCGTCCACATCACGACGCGGGCCAGCTGGTTGCGCAGGGCTCGGGCGCGCGACCTGTGGTTGAACCCACCCGCAGACTCGCCGGACCTCATCGCGGTGAGGCTTGCCTCTGATGTCATGTCTGCCGCGGTCATTCTGTGAAGGCCTTCCTGCGCTCGATCACGACGCGTGCGACCGCGTTGACGATGAAGGTCAGCCCGAACAGAACCAGCCCGGCAGCCATGAAGGCGCCGGCCTTCTGCGGCGAGTCGAACTCGGCGGCGTTGTTGGCGATCTTGGATGCGAAGGTCTCGCCGCCGTTGAACATCGACCAGGACCAGGGCGCGCTGCCGGACAGCGCCGAGAGGATGACCGTGACGGCAACGGTCTCGCCGAGGGCCCTGCCCAGGCCGAGCATCGAGGCGCTGATGACCCCTGGCTTGCCAAAGGGAAGGACTGCGGTGCGGATCATCTCCCAGCGGGTCGCCCCCAGCGCCAGAGCCGCCTCCATGTTTGTCGTGGGGGTCTGAGCGAAAACTTCCCGGGAGAGCGCCGTCACGATGGGCAGCACCATGATCGAGAGCACCAGACCCACCGTGAGAATCGTGCTGGAAGCACCGATACCTGCGGCGTTGAAGAATGGGATCCATCCCAGATGCCCGATCAGGAAGGTCTGAATCCCTTCCATGTGAGTGCCGAGGACCTGTAGTCCCCACAAGCCATAGACGATCGAGGGCACAGCCGCCAGCAGGTCAACCAGACTCGCCGCAGGCCGGCTGAGCCACCTTGGCGCGTACTGGGTGATGAACAGGGCCACGCCGATGCCGAGGGGGACGGCGATCACCAGGGCGATGGCAGAGGAGAGCACAGTCACCCAGAGCAGGTTGGCAATGCCGAACTGCAGCGGAGTCGCGTCGACGTTCCACTGGGTTGACGTCAGGAAGTTGACCTTGTCCTTCGCCAGCGCGGGTATGGCCTGGGAGAGGAGAAAGACGCCAACCAGGGTCACTATGGCGATGACGAGAAGGCTGGCGCCCCGGGCCGTGCCGCTGAAGATGCGGTCGCCGAGCCTGCCCGTAGAGGCACGGTCCCCCTGAAGGTGACCGTGCCCCTCGGGGTCACGGAGCTCATCAACAGAAGAGACACCGGTGATGGTCGGCATGTCAGCCCGCAATCGGTCGGTCGGTCTGCTCGTGGATCAGGACAACGCCGCGATCGCGGTGTTCACCTTGGTCTGTATGTCGGCCGGCAGGGGTGCGTACCCGATGTCCTGCAGCTTGGTCTGCATGTCCGTTGCGGCGAAGGACTTGAGGAACGACCGGAGCAGCTTGGCCTTGGCCGGGTCCTTGCCTTTGGAGCACACAAGCTCGTAGGTCACCAGCAGGATCGGGTAGGCCCCGGCCTGCTTGGTTCCGTAGTCCAGCTTCAGCTTCAGGTCGTTGCCGGTGCCGGTCTGCCTGGCGACGCTGACGGCCTTGCCGACGGACTCGCCGGTCAGCTCGACGGGGCCGGCGCCGTTGTCGATCTGGGCGATGCCGAGCTTGTTGTCCTTGGCGTAGGACCACTCTGAGTAGGTCACCCCACCGTCAGTGGCTTTCACGGCATTGGCGACACCCGCGTTTGCCTGCTTGCCCTCACCCTTGCCGGTCCACTTCTTGCCTGTTGCCTGGGGCCAGTCACCGGGGGCAGAGCCCTTGAGGTACTTGGTGAAGTTGTCGGTCGTGCCGGACTCGTCAGAGCGGAAGAAGACCTTGATGGCGGTGTCCGGAAGCGTGACGCCCGGATTGATGGCCGCGATCGCCGGGTCGTTCCACTTGGCGACGACGCCGTTGAAGATCTTGGCAGTGACCGCCGGGGTCAGGATCAGCGTGTCGACCCCCTGAACGTTGTACGCCACGGCGATGGGTCCGGTCACCATGGGAATGTTCCAGGCGGGCGAGCCGCACGCCTTGTCGGCATCGGCCTGTTCGATACTGGTCGAGCCCGCCTTCGCCGTGTCGCTCAGAGCCGAGTCGGATCCGCCGAAGTTGACCTGGCCTGCGATGAACTGCTTGACGCCCGCGCCCGAACCGGTCGGGTTGTAGTTGATGGTGGCACCAGGGCAGGCCGTCTGGTAGTCGGTGATGGCCTGTTCGATGGCATTCTTCTGAGCCGATGAGCCCTCGCCGTTGAGGGTGCCCGTGGCGCAGTCGGCCTTGGCGACGGCGTTCGTCGTGCCGGCTGCGGCATCCAGGCTGCCCGAGTTGTTGTCGGAACCACAGCCGGCCAGAGCGAGCGTCCCGACCAGGGCGGCGCTGGTGAGGCTGGCGAGTCGCCTGCGAGACGGGGTATTCACGATGTTGGAGCCTTTCCACGGCTGGGGATGAATCGGCGTGCATCGATGCCCGCTGCGACGAGAATAGGGAGGGCGGATGACGCGATGCGTGGTGGAAGGTGAACAGAACATGAACGACAGGAGGCGTTCGGGTGACCGCAGGCGGGGCCGTCATGAGGACCGGATGAACGGCAGCCCGGGGCGGGTCAAAACCTCTATCGCATGACGGCGGACCCGGCCCGCTGCATCAGGTCAGGGTGCGCTGCCGAGTCACGGTGCTGTGTAACGTTCGAGGTCGACGACCCGGGCTTCAGCGCCGGTGCCGACCAGGTGGGCCACCAGTGCTTCACCCTTACCCATGCCGGTGTGCGCGGCTTCCGAGAGAGCGACCTTGGCGTCCGACTCCTCTGAGTCGGTGATCCCGGCAAGGCGCTCGAGCAGCACAGGCAGAACGGGGCCGTGGCTGCACATCACCGCTGCCTGGCCGCGTTCGAGAAGTCGGGTCAGGTGATGCGGAGCCCGGTCAGGCTGGTCCGCGAACCCCTCTTCCGAGAGCCCGGCCTTGATCCTGGCCCGTCTCCCGGTGGCCACGGCATACGGAAGGACCGTGTCGAGGCAACGCACGGACGGGGAGGTGACCACCCGGCTGACTCCGTAGGCGCCCAGTATCGGGACCAGGGCCTGCGCGCGTTGGTGGCCACGGGGGTTCAGCGGTCTCAGGGGGTCCGCCTTGGACCACGCCGTGCGGGACCGGGACTTCGCGTGGCGGATGATCACCAGGGGCCAGGTGGTCAGGGTGCCGGCGCGGTCCGCCTGCTCGAGGGCCTGCAGCTGGTCATGGTCGCGGGCGTAGCTGAGCCGGGCAGCAGCGGTTGGCACATCAAGCCAGGCGACCTCGTCGATCTCGTTGACCAGGGCCCCATCCCCGCCGACGACCTCAGCGGCCCAGTAGCGACACTCTTTGGTGGTCGGCGCACCGGCCTGGTCGGCCGGGTCCGGGATGGCGTACTCCGAGGTTGGCAGGGTGCGCCCCAGGCGCACATGAAACCCGGTCTCCTCGAAGACCTCCCGTACTGCGGCGACCGGCCATTCCTCGTCGGGCTCAAGCTTGCCCTTGGCCCAGGCCCAGTCCCCGTAGCGGGGTCGGTGAACCATGGCGACCTGCAGCGCACCGCTTCTGCGACGCCATGGCAGTGCTCCGGCGGCGGGGATCACTGTGGCATCAACGGCGTGTGGTCAACGGCGGGGCGTCATCGAGGGGCGAGGGTCATCAGCGACGACCCGAGATCACGGTGCGACGGGCTTTGGTGCGTCGCTTGCTGCTGTTCTCGATCAGCGTGCCCTGAAGCTCGAGCAGATCCTCGCCGTTCGCGTCGGTGCGATGACGGGTCCATCTGCCGTCGCCGCTGAGGTGCCAGCTGCTGACGTCGTCGCTCATCCCCAGTGCGACCATGGACTTCAGGTCTGAGACGTGCCTCGGGTCGACGAGGCGCACCAGCGCCTCCACCCTGCGATCCAGATTTCGGTGCATCATGTCGGCGCTGCCGATGAAGACGATCGGGTCGCCGCCGCCGCCGAAGACGAACACCCGCGAGTGCTCGAGGAACCTGCCCAGGATCGAGCGCACGCGGATGTTCTCCGACAGGCCCTCGACACCAGGACGCAGGGCACAGATGCCGCGGACCAGGAGGTCGACGCGGACTCCGGCGCGCGATGCGCGGTACAGCGCATCGATCAGCTGATCGTCGACGATCGAGTTCAGCTTGAAGCCGACGTAGCCATCGAGCCCTTCACGCACATTCTCGATCTCCGCGTCGATGTGGTCGATCAGACCCCAGCGGACCGAGCGAGGGGCAACAAGGAGTCTCTTGAACCTGCTACGCGGTGCCCAGCCCGAGAGCTGGTTGAACAGCCGGGTCAGGTCCTCGCCGACCTGCGGGTTGCAGGTGAGGAGCCCGAGGTCCTCATACAGCCGTGCGGTCTTGGGGTTGTAGTTGCCCGTGCCGACGTGGCAGTAACGTCGCAGCCCTTCAGCCTCCTGGCGGACGACCAGAGAGAGCTTGGCGTGCGTCTTGAGGCCGACGACGCCGTAGACCACATGGACTCCGGCGTGCTCGAGCTGACGCGCCCAGGAGATGTTGGCCTGTTCGTCGAAGCGCGCCTTGATCTCGACGACCGCCAGCACCTGCTTGCCTGCCTCGGCGGCATCGATCAGGGCGTCGACGATGGGGGAGTCGCCACTGGTGCGGTAGAGCGTCTGCTTGATGGCCAGCACCTTCGGGTCGGCCGCGGCCTGCTCGATGAATGCCTGCACCGAGGTCGAGAAGGAGTCGTAGGGGTGATGGAGCAGGATGTCCTTTGCCCGGATGGAGGCCAGGATGTCGCTGGCCGATGAGGTCTCGACCGGGGCCAGGTCGGGGTGCGTCCGGGGCACGAACGGCGGAAACCTCAGCTCCGACCGCACGAGGTCGGCCACCACGTCCAGGCCGAGCAGGTCCAGCGGAGCGGGCAGGCGATAGACCTCGCCGGACTCCACGCCCAGCTCTCGGACCAGCAGGTCAAGGACATGGTCATTCATGTCGTCGTCGACCTCAAGTCGCACCGGCGGGCCGAAGCGCCGTCGGGTGAGCTCCTTCTCCAGAGCCGCGAGCAGGTTCTCGACGTCATCCTCCTCGACCTCGAGGTCCTCGTTGCGGGTTACCCGGAAGGTGAAGTGCTCACTGACTCGCATCCCCGGGAAGAGCTGTTCCAGGTGTGCGGCGATGATGTCCTCGAGGGCGACGAACCGCGCCGAGAACGGGGCAGGCGTGGGGTCTGGTGACTCGATCCGCACGAAGCGGGGAAGCAGCCTGGGCACCTTGACCCGGGCAAAGTGCTCGACCTCGGTCTTCGGGTTGACGAGCAGCACCGCAAGGTTGAGGGACAGGCCCGAGATGTAGGGGAACGGGTGGGCAGGGTCGACGGCCAGGGGGGTCAGCACCGGGAAGATCTGGTCCCGGAACATCCCGTGCAGCACCTGTTGCTCATCTTCGCCAAGCTCATCCCAGCGTGCGATGGTGATGCCCTCGGTGATCAGGGCGGGGCGCACCTGCTCCTTGAACAGGTTGGCATGGGTGGTCATCAGCTTGTGGGCAACACGCGAGATCTCGTCGAAGACCTCACGTGGTTCGAGGCCGGAGGCGGAGCGAACCGCCAGGCCGGTCGCGATACGGCGTTTGAGGCCGGCAACCCGGACCATGAAGAACTCGTCGAGGTTGTTCGCGAAGATCGCCAGGTAACGCGCCCGCTCCAGGAGCGGCACCGACTGGTCTGCGGCAAGCTGCAGCACACGCTCGTTGAACTGCAGCCAGGAGATCTCGCGCTCGAGGAAGCGGTCCTGCGGAAGGGCTCCGGGGTCGGCCGGCGGGTTGTCGGCCCGGACGACCCGAACGAACTGACCGTTCGATGACCGGGGGCGGGCACTGATCTGGGAAGGGAGAGGGGGCTCCGAGGACGCAGGCTGCGGCGTGCCGGAGGAGGCGGTCTTCTCGACAGCCTGCGGAACCCCGGAAATGTACGCGCTCATGTCCCCATCCTCACATCGGCGGGTGGACGATGCGTGAGTACATGATATCCACGGCGGAGCGGGCGAAGTCCAGCCTTGAGTAGGTCGCGACGGCCGCCAGATTGTCTGCGTCGACATACAGCATGGCCTGCGTCAGACCCTTTTCACGCAGGTGTGCGAGACCCAGCACGGTGACTGTCGTGCCAAGCCCCTGCCCCTGGTACGCCGGGTCCACACCGACCACATAGACCTCGCCGACGCTCGGGCCGACCCCCGGGGCATCGGGCGCGGCGACCTTGGTCCAGTGCGATGCGACCAGCACCGGCGCCGGCCCGCGGGTGTCCTCGATGAGAATGAGCCCCGCGGGGTCGAACCAGTCCTGGGCGATTCGCTGGTCGAGGTCGCGGCGGGTGATTCGACCCTGCTCTGGGTGGTCGACGAAGGCGAGGGCGTTGACCCTCAGCCAGGCTTCCTCATCGTGGCCGACGACGAAGTGCCGGGTACGCAGGCCCTCGGGGAGTGTGACGGCAGGCAGCCCCGGGGCGTCGGATAGCAGGGACCGGCGCATCTGCCAGAGCTCGCGCGTCCTGGAGTAGCCATCCCTGGACGCGAAAGCCCGCGCCGCATCGAGGTCGCCGTGCGACCAGACCTGCAGCCTGGCCCCGTCGGATGTCCCGGTTGCCAGGGTGGCCTCGAGGGCGTGCAACAGGGCGGTCCCCGTCCCGTGGCGGCGCAACCGCGGGTCGACCACGACTTCCGCGGAGCCGGTATCGCCGCCCAGGTCCCACCCGAGGTGGGCATAGCCGCAGAGGCGAGGGCCGGCGTGGACGAGCAGGTGTACGGAGCGGGGGGCGGGGACCGTGCCGGTGGTCTGGTGCCCGTCGCCTGCTGACAGCAGAACCTGCTCGGACAGCGGAGCGACCTTGTCCGATTCGGTGGCGTCCCTGACCAGCCGGAGCACCTCGGCCACCTGCCGCTCAGTGAGGCGCTCTACCTGCTCAGGCGTCACGAGCGACGATCCACGAGGACCGCCGGGTACCCGGGTCAGGCATCTGCATCTGTCAGGGAGCTGCTCGGGCTGGGCGTGGGGTCGGGCACGAAGCGGTAGCCGACATTGCGCACGGTCCCGATGAGGACCTGGTGCTCGAGGCCGAGCTTGGCGCGGAGACGTCGCACATGGACGTCCACCGTACGGGTGCCGCCAAAGTAGTCGTAGCCCCACACCTCCTGGAGCAGCTGTGCCCGGGTGAACACCCGCCCGGGGTGCTGGGCGAGGTGCTTGATCAGCTCAAACTCCTTGTACGTCAGGTCGAGTACTCGCCCGCTGACCCTTGCGGAGTAGGAGGTCTCGTCGATGACAAGGTCACCAGCGGTGATCTGACCGCCGCCCGGGTCCTCGTCCGAGGACAGCGCCAGCGAGCCGATGGACAGACGGAGGCGGGCCTCGACCTCGGCAGGTCCGGCGGTCTCCAGGAGGACGTCGTCGACCCCCCAGTCCGCTGTCACCCCTGCGAGACCGCCCTCGGTCAGGATCGCCAGCAAAGGCACCGAGAGGCCCGTGGCGCGCAGCATGCGGCACAAGGACCGCCCTGCGGCCAGCTCGCGGCGGGCGTCCACCAGCACGATGTCCGAGGCTGGGCTGTCAACCAGGGCGGCCGGCTCGGCGGGCAGGATGTGGACGCGGTGGCTCAGCAGAGCGAGGGACGGCAGCACTTCGGCACTGGGTGCCAAGGTGTTGGTCAGCAGCAACAGGTGGGCCACTCTTGGCACAATAGGTCAGTGTCCGCAGGTTTGGGGCGTTCTCTCGCCCCATGAGACCTCTCACACACAGGAGAAGATGCTCGCATGACCACTGGCCGCGACCAAGTGCTGCCTGCGTCCCCGGCCGGTGATGGGAGAATGCCCTACGTGACCGATGCCCCGCCTGAACCTCCGCCGCAGACACGGGTGTCCCGCGCGCTGGCGCGCGCAGCCGCCGCGGCCTCGGCGACGGCCACACCCCCTGTTCCCGAGATGCCGTTACAGCCTCTTGTCACGGTTGCTGTCGTCGCCCTGGCGGGTTTGCTGACCATCACGGCGTTCGCAGGGCCTGCCATGGTGGCTCTCGCGGTCGGCCTCTCAGCGGGCATCATCGCCTGGGGCTGGGCCGGGCTGCTGGGCCTGCCCAGCCCGCGTGGCACGACGATCGTCCTGGCGGTGGGGGCGGCCGGGGCGATAGGAACCGTGCTGGCCACTCGCGAGGACCCCTTTCTGGCCTGGATGCCTGCGGCGCTGGCCGGCGCCATGATCGTTGCCTTCGTGCACCAGCTCGCGCGCAGGGACGGTCGCCCGCGCCTCGTCGAGTCCGTCTCCTCGACGATCACCGCGATCGCCATCGTGGTCTCCGGAGCCAGCCTTGTCGCTTTGCCTCGCACCGACCACGGCGCGTGGGTGGTGGCCATCGCGGCGGCCGCGGTGGCGGTGTCGGCGGTCACCGATCTGGCGGGTGGCTCTCGGCGGTTGATCGCCTGGTTGCTACCGCTGGCGATGGTGGCCGGGGGAGCTGCCGGGATGCTTGTCGGCCATCTGCTCGGCGTCGCCGGCTGGGGGGCGGCGGTGCTCCTGGGGGTGTTGGCAGCCGGGGTCAGCCACGCTGTTCGCCGCGTCCTGGCAACGTTGCCCGCGATCAGCAGTGCGCGCTCGCAGCTGGTGAGCGCGTGCGCCTCGGTGCTGACCGGCGGGGTGGTCGTCTACGTCGTGGGTCGCCTCCTGCTGCCCTGACCCGATCGACCCGGGTCAGTACACCAGCGCCTGAGCCCCGGGCTGCAGGACCTCCTCGACAAAGGCGGCCGAGCCCCGGACCAGCGTTCCCGCCAACAGGTCGGTCTCTGTGAGGTTCCGTCGCGCGGCGCACTGGCTGCACACGGTGAGGTGCCCGCCGGCCAGAACTGCATCCCGAAGGTCCGCAAGCGGGGAGGCATGGGGGAGGGAGAACTTCTCGGCGCGGCCGGGAAGGGCCAGCCAGGAGGACTCGCCGGTGAGCCAGAGGCTGACCGAGACGCCACTGGCCAGTGCGGTGGCGGCGACGGTGAACGCCTGGGACAGCTTTTCCGGCAGCTCGACCCCCGTTGTGAGCTTGACGATCAGATGACGCGGTTTCGACGGCATGGGGAAAGGCTACGATCAGAGCCGTGGAATCCGTCCTCAATCCCCGGGAAAGCAGCTAACGCGTATATGGCCTTCGAACTGGACGTCAATCTCCCATCAGCTCTCGCACCCCTTGCCTGGCTGGTCGGACGTTGGGAGGGGGCAGGCGTGGTCGGCTACCCGACCACCGAATCGACCCACTTCGGCCAGGAGATCGTCTGCTCCCATGACGGCCGTCCTTTCCTTGAGTGGCAGAGCCGTACGTGGCTGCTGGACGAGGCCGGGGACAAGCTGCGTCCGCTGGCGGTCGAGCTCGGTTTCTGGCGGGTCCTTGGGGACGGCGAGATCGAGCTGCTGCTGACCCACCCGACCGGCATCGTCGAGATGTACGTCGGCCGCCGAGACCCGGCCCGCCCTGCTGTTCACCTGCGCACCGACGGAGTCATGCGAAGCCCCGAGGCCAAGGAGTACAACGCAGGCTCGCGCATGTATGGCCTCGTCACCTCACAGCTGTTCTGGGCGATGGACATGGCGGCCGTTGGCCAGTCCCTGCAGAGCCATGCGTCGGCGCAGCTCAAGCGGGTGGGCTGAGGGATGGCCATGGGTGAGCCGGCACGGATCCTGATCGTGTGCACGGGCAACATCTGCCGTTCTCCCTTCATCGAGCGGCTTCTGCAGCGCGAGCTGGACGCGCGCGGATCCGGCTTCGGGCAGGGGGGGATCATCGTTCGAAGCGCCGGCACCGGTGCCCTTGTCGGATCCCCCATGGATCCGCAGGCCGCAGCTCAGCTTCTTGCGCACGGCGGTGACCCATCGGGATTCAGGGCGCGAGAGCTCACGACTGCTCTCATCGCCGAGTCGGACCTGGTGCTCACGGCAACCCGGCAACACCGGGGCAGGGTGACCGCGATGCTTCCTGCAGCCATGCGCCGGGTGTTCACCTTCTGTGACTTCGCGGATCTTGTCGAGGGGATCGAGGCGCCCGGGGACCTGGCTGGTGCCGGGTCTGCGCCGTCGGGACTGGCGCACTGGGTCCGGCAGCTCACCGAGAAGGCGGCGGCGAGTCGCGGGCTCAAACCCCCGCTGCAACCTGATCTGGCCGATATCGTGGACCCCTACCGGCTCGAGGACGAGGTGTTCGCCACTATGGCCCAGCAGATCGTCGAGCCCATGCCCGTCGTCGTACGCAGCCTGGTGGCCTGATATGGCCCTCTGGCGCCCCTCGTCACGCATCGCCAACGTGGCCCTTCTGGGGCTGCTGGCTCTCGATGTCGCGCTCGTCGGGAGTGCGTTGAAGTCAACACACACCAGTGGTATCGACACCAGCCCGGTGAGCACTGCCGCTGCCTCCGTCAGCTCCGCCGGCGCTTCCGGGAGCACGTCGCTTCCGACGTCGCTCTCGGGCTCAGCCAACGCACCGCTTGAGACCATGCTGGTGGCCCTTGACGACCAGCAGGCCTGGCGTGTCGCTGCCGGTTCGTGCTCTGACGGAGGCGCGACCCTGGGGACCACGGTGGACGGCGGCAAGACCTGGGCCAAGGTCAGCACCAACCTGAAGCGGATCGTCCGGGTGAAGCCGGACAACAACCGGGCTGCCTTCATCGTCGGTGCCGACGCGAGCTGCGCCGCACTGCTGATGAGCACGAGCAACGGTGGCGACACCTGGGCAAAGGGCGGGGGTCTGGGACGCGCGTGGTTCAGAGACCCACAGGACTCCCTCGTGGTGCGGGCGCCGGGCTCGGCGTCTTCCCGGCCCTGCGGCAAGGAGACGGTCCTGGACCTGGCTGTGCTGACGGCCGCCGGATCGGCTCGGGTGCTGTGTGCTGATGGTCTTGTTCGCTCGACGACAGACAACGGCTCGGTCTGGACCGATGCGGGCAAGGTCGATGGCGCCGTGGCGCTGGCTGTGCCCTCAGCCGGTCAGGCGGAGACCTACGTCGCTCGTCTGGGCGCTCCGGAGTGCGCAGGGGTTCAGATCTTGCGGGTTCGTCAGCTGCTCGAAACCTCGTGCATCCAGCGGTCAGTGCCCGTTGGGCCGGGTCAGATCGCGATGTCGCTGGTCAAGGGCGGCGGCTGGCTGGCGCTTGGAGACACCACGATGCGTTCCACGGACGACCTCGTCACCTGGCAGGTTGCCTGAGGATTCCCCGGGTCGCGGGCCGCGCGACGTTCGCCGGCTTCGCAAAGCCTCTCGAGCGCCAGCACCTCCCGGGTAGGCTCGGATGCATGACGGACCTTGGCGAAAGGCTGAGGGCCAGTGGCATGCGACTGACCCGGCAGCGCGAGCGAATCATCGATGCGGTCCGTGCTCTCGGACACGCCACACCGGACGGACTCGCCACGGCTGTCGCCCGGGACGGCGGCCCAGCGCTGTCCCTGTCCACGATCTATCGCAACCTCGAGGCGCTCGAGGAGGTAGGCGTGGTCTCGCACACCCATCTCGATCACCGTTCGCCGACCTACCATCTCTCTGATCACGCCGACCACATCCACCTCGTGTGCCTCTCGTGCGGCACCGTGATCGAGAGTGCGGTGGCCACGGCTGATCCGTTCGTGGGGAATCTTTTGAGCCTCCACGGCTTTGTGGCGGATGTGAAACACATGGCGATACACGGATGGTGCGGAGCATGTTCGGCTCGGACAGACCAGCTGAGGGTCCCGTGAGCGACGTGTTCGAGCGCCTGGCGTCCGTCGACCCCGGGAGTGCACCTGTGGCCACCGGACCCAGCCCGGTGCTGCTCAGGGCAGGGGCCGTGGCCGGCGAGGGCGTTGATGCCGCAGTTGCCGCGCATTATGGCAATCCGATGCGTGAGCAGCGCCTTCTGGTCGAGGGTCTGGCCGCGGTCGACCTGTCCAACCGGGGGGTCGTGACCATCTCCGGGCCGGACCGGCTGTCCTGGCTGAACTCGATCACGACCCAGATGATCAGCGGCCTGGCACCGCGCACGTCCATGGAGACCCTGGTCCTCAGCCCGAGAGGGCACATCGAACATGACCTGCACCTTGTGGACGATGGCCAGACCGCCTGGGTGAGCGTCGAGCCCGGCACGGCTGGCGCGCTCGTGTCCTGGCTGGAGTCGATGCGCTTCATGTTGCGGGTCGAGGTGCGAGATGTCAGTGCCGACTACGCAGTGATAGGGGAGCCGGTGCGGGCAGAGTCCTCTGCGGGGGAGCCTCCGGCATGGACCGACCCATGGCCACTGTTGGTGGGCGACACCGCGGCATACTGCGCAGTCACCGACCCTGCCATGCACCCGGGCAGCGAGCGACCCTGGCGTGAGCTGATCGTTCCTCGTGATGACCTGCAGACGGCGCTTGGAGACCGGCCGTTGGCGGGGATGTGGGCTGCCGAAGCCCTGCGGGTCGCCGCCTGGCGTCCCCGGCTGGGTTTTGAGACCGACCAGCGCACCATCCCGCACGAGGTCGACTGGCTACGTACGGCAGTCCACCTGCACAAGGGGTGCTATCGCGGGCAGGAGACGGTGGCGCGGGTTCACAATCTCGGACGACCACCGCGCAGGCTGGTGTTCCTGCACCTCGACGGCTCGGGTCACATCCTGCCCGGGCGCGGCACCGAGGTTGAGGCCGCAGGCAGAGTGGTGGGCCGTCTGACCTCAGTGGTTCGTCATCATGAGCTGGGCCCGATCGCTCTGGCGGTCGTGAAACGCAACACTCCCCTTGATGCCGTATGCAATGCCGCCGGGGTCAGCGCCAGCCAGGAGGAGATCGTCCCCGGCTAAGCCCAGCTCTGCAGCTGCTAAGCCCTGGCTTCTTGGTGAGCCTTCATCAGCCGGCGGGGCTGAGCCTCACCCGGATTATCAGCGGGTATGCGTCAAGAGAGTGAACGGGTCAGGAAGAGGTCCGCTCGCGCTCCTTGGTGCGTTGGCGCTGGCCGCGCTCGCTGCGTGCTTCGGGCGCGTAGCCGCCGTAGCTGTAGTAACCGTCGCTGCTCTTGGCCGGGATCATGTTCAGAACCAGTCCCAGGACACGGCCGTTGACGGCATCAAGTGACTGGAGTGACCTGGCCAGATGATCCCGGTCGACTTTCCCGGCTCCGACCACCACAACGGTCCCGCCGGCGATGGTGCTCAGCACCGCGGCGTCCGTCACAGGCAGCAACGGGGGTGTATCGATGATCACGACGTCGAAGCGGGACTCCAGCTCTCGCAGGGTCGCGACCATCGCGCTCGAGCCGAGAAGCTCGCTCGGGTTGGGCGGGACGGAACCAGCGCCGATCACGTAGACGCTGGTTTCGGCGAACTGCTGAACAACCGCAGCCAGCTCGACCTGGCCGATCAGGACGTTGGTCAGTCCGAGGGCGCCGTCCATACCCATGTACTCGAGCAGCCGCGGGCGTCGCAGGTCGCCCTCGATGACGCAGATCCGGGCGCCTCCGGCGGCCATCGTGAGCGCCAGGTTGGCCGTCGTGGTCGTCTTGCCCTCGCTGGGGACGGACGACGTGAAGACGATGGAGCGCGGGTGGTTGGCGGCGTCGACGAACTGAAGGTTCGTTCGCAGTGTCCGGAAGGCCTCCGCGCGGGGGCCATGCGGGTCGGCCTGGACGATCAGGGGGTGCTTGGAGGCGTCGGGGTCAAAGGCGATACCGCCGATAACCGTTGTGTCGCTGACCTCCTGGCAGTCCTTCTCGTTCTTGATCGTCGTGTCCAGAAGATCCCTCAGGAGCGCCAGTCCGAGCCCGAGCAGCAGGCCGAGCACCACCCCGAGGGCGAGGTTACGCGTCGGCTTGGGGCTGATCGGGGCGGTGGGGACCGTTGGAGTGCTCACGACGGTCACCTTCACCGGACTGGACTGGCCCTTGGCGACGGTCTCGAGGTCGGCGACGGTCTTGGTGAACTGCTTGCCGACCGCGTCGGCGACCTGGGCGGCTGTCCGCGGGTCGAGGTCCGTGACGGCGACCTCGATCAGGACAGTGTCGAGCGGCACTGTCGCGGTGATCTGCTTTCCGAGCTTTGCGGCGGTCGTGTCGAGCTTGAGCGACTCGATCACCGGGTCGAGGACGTTGGGAGTGGTGATCACGTCCGCGTAGGACTTGACCCGCTGCTGGGTGAAGTTGCTGCCCGACAGCAGTGCACTGCTGTCACTGCTGCCCGCGGTCGAGACGAAGAGCCGGGTGTCTGCCTCGTAGATCTTGGGACTCAGAGCAGTCGCCAGAGCGGCACCCGCCAGGACGACCAGCATGACGGCAACGATGATCTGCCATCGCTTCCGGATGACGCGTATGTAATCCTTGAGCTCCACTAGAGGTCCCTTGATATTCGCCCACAGATGCGTGGATTCGCTCGGTGGGCCAAGGGTACTGCAGGCAGTTTTCAGCCGCGGTATGGGCGTGACGATGTCGCTGGCAGTATGACAGCCATGACTAGAGACTCACACCCGGCCACGCGACATGCGGTGATGGCTGCAGGGACCCTGATAACGGTCGCACCGACAGGGGCCGAGACGGCCAAGAGTGACTGTCCGCAGCTGCCGACGACGTTGGCGGAGCTGGTCGAGACGGCCGTCGCCTGCCAGGCTGCGGGTGCGTCACTGATCCACATCCACATCCGGGACGCTGACCACCAGCCAAGCCTGGACCCCGTTCTTCTGCGAGAAGCCGTTCAGGCCGTGCGTGAGCGGACCTCGATGGTCATCCAGCTCTCAACCGGTGGCAACGTCCACGACTCGCTCGAGAAGCGGTTGACGGTCCTGGACGCCGAGCCTGACTCATGCAGCCTGACCTGCGGCACCACCAACTTCGGCGATGACGTCTTCCTCAACCCCTTTCCGTTCATGGCCCGGCTGTACCAGCAGGCCCAGGAGCGCGAGATCGTTCCGGAGTTCGAGCTGTTCGACCTAGGCCACGTCGCGGCGCTGCAACGTCTGATCGACGCCAACGGACTGCCCTTCGGAGGCAAGGTGCACGTCGACTTCGTCACCGGTGTCCCGGGCGGTATGCCGGGCACCCCGGCTGCGCTCATGGCCGGCATACAGGCTCTGCCGCCGGAGGTGACTTCCTGGGCTGCAACCGGCGTGGGTCGAAGCCACCTGCCGATTGCGGCTGCGGCGCTCGCCTCCGGCGGACACCTGAGGGTGGGCATGGAGGACAACCTGATCTATGCCAAGGGACGACCGGTGCAACGCAACGACGAGCTGGTCTCACGGGCGGCAGATCTGGCCCGCCTGATGCAGCGGCCGCCGTTGACCACGGACGAGGCGCGCGCCCTGTTGTCGGTCAAGGAGCGGCGCACAACCTGATCTGGCAGGCTGTCGCCCTTCCCTCTGCGGGCCGGCACCTTGGAGTGCATTGCTTGCCACGGTTTGCATTTGCTAACTGTAGTTAGCACAATGGGGTCATGCCGAAGTTCACCCCGATCACCGTTCATGATCTTGGCGAGTACCTGCGAGAGCAGCGTCACTCGGCGCAGCTCACGTTGCGGCAGCTGTCCGAGGTGGCTGGGATCAGCAACCCGTACATCTCCCAGATCGAGCGCGGTCTGAAGAAGCCCAGCGCGGAGATCCTGCAGTCCCTGGCCAAGGCCCTGCGCATCTCGGCGGAGTCTCTCTACGTCCGTGCCGGCATCCTTGATGAGCGCACCGGGCCGGGTGAGGTCCCCGTCATTGATGTCACGGACGCCATCCTGGCTGATCCCAAGCTGAACGACAGGCAGCGCGCAGTCCTCCTCGATGTCTACGAGTCCTTTGTGGGCGAGCCGGATGCGAGCAAGGCCGCCGAAGACGGATCGGTCTCCAGGACGGCTGCAAAGCCGGGTCGGGCACCGAGCGCAGAACACAAACCGCCGCCATCAACAAAGTCGGGCCCTGCAACAAAGTCGGGCCCCGTAACGAAGTCGGGCTCTGCAACGAAGTCGGGCTCTGCAACGAAGCCAGTCCCAGACCAGAAGACCTCAGAACAGAAGAACACCCAGCAGTCATCCAACCAGGAGGAGAAGTCATGACCCTAGTCAAGGACATCCGAAAGACCATTACCGACACCACTCCCGTCTACGCAGCCGTCGGTGTCACCGACCTGGCCGTCGAGGTGCTGCGCGATGCCCGAAGTCGCGCAACGACCCGCGCTGCAGCCGTGCGGGTGGATCTTGACATCACCACGCTGCAGGACAAGGCCGTCAAGCGCTTTGAGAAGGCCACGGAGCAGGCCCACCAGATTCCCGTGCAGTTCCGCAGCCAGACCATCGAGGCCGCCGGTAAGGCTCGGGTGACCTACTCCGGGCTCGCCGTGCGCGGCGAGAAGCTGGTCAAGCGGATCCGCAACCAGAAGTCCACCAAGGACCTGTTTGCCCAGGCAGGCAACACGGTGTCTCTTGGAAAGGGCGCCGTCACCACGGTCCGCAAGGCCGCGCACGACACCCAGCAGGCCGCCAAGGTGACGCTGGCCACCGGTCGCCGCGAGACGGGATCCGTTGCGGCATCCGTCAGGGACAGCGTGAGCAAGGCTCCAGCCAAGGCCGCCACGGTGGTTGAGGGTACGGGCACCGCCAGTGCAGCCAAGAAGAGCACGGCCGCAGCCCAGCGCGCGACCAGGTCTGCAGCCACGAGCGCCAGCAAGACGGCCACAGCGGCCGCGGCGGCTGAAAAGACCGCCACCACCAAGGTTGGCGACTGACCACACCGTTGGCTGCCCCACCCGGCAGCTGAGAAGTGACCGGCGCGGCCGGTGTCGATCCGTCGGCACCGGCCGCGCAGCCGTTTCCGGCGGTCCGGGTCGGCCAAGTAAGATCGCGGCCGTGACCGATCAGCGAGTACCCCTGTATGACGCGCCCGTGGTGGCCCACGTCACCCGGTCCGGTTTCGTGGAGTCAGTGCATCACGGCAGTGTGGTGGCTTTGGGTGCGGATGGTTCCAGGCTGCTCGCTGTGGGGGACGTCGCCGCTCCGATCTTCCCTCGTTCGTCCAGCAAACCCATCCAGGCGCTGGCCATGTTGCGCGCCGGGCTGGACCTTGACGGCGAGCTTCTCGCGCTCGCAGCCGGGAGCCACTCAGGGGAGTCGTTCCACCTCGAGGGCGTTCGGAGGATCCTTGCCGGGGCAGGGCTGACCGAGCAGGACCTGCAGAACACCCCAGACCTGCCCTATGAGGAGTCAGAACGCAATGCCTGGATCGCGTCCGGGCACAAGGCGACCTCGCTCGCGCAGAACTGCTCCGGAAAGCACGCCGCCATGCTGGCGACCTGTGTCGCCGCCGGGTGGGACACCGCGACCTACCTCGAGCCGACACATCCCCTTCAGCAGGTCATTGTTCACACGCTGGCCGACCTTTCCGGTGAACCCGCCGAGGCCGTTGGTGTCGACGGCTGCGGCGCACCTGTCATGGCCGTGTCCCTGACCGGCCTGGCGCGGGCCTTCTCGCGTTTTGCCGTTGCGGCCGACGGCACCGATGAGGCCAAGGTGGCGGCGGCGATACGGGCCTATCCCCAGTGGCTGGGCGGGACGGGACGGGACGTGACCTCGCTCATTCGCGGTGTGCCGGGTCTGATCGCCAAGGATGGTGCCGAGTCGGTGTATGCCGTGGGGCTGGCTGACGGTCGTGGTGTCGCTCTCAAGATCGCGGACGGCGGCCAGCGTGCCCGGCCTGTCGTGATGGCGGCGGTGTTGCGTCGGCTCGGGCTCGACGCTCAGGTTCTGGACGAGCTGGAGAATGCCCCGGTGCTGGGCCACGGCCATCCGGTCGGCTCGGTCGTCGCCGTCGGGATCTGAGCCAGGGCAGTGACGACCACGTCCAAATATGGTTCGGCCCCGTAGTCTGGACGGATGTTCACCATCTTCGGGAGCCTCAACATTCTCATAGCGCTCGTGTTTGCGGGCGCTGCCGTGGTTCTGTCGTTGTTCGGCCTCGTCGATGCTCTGCGACACCGACCAGATGCGTTTGTCGCGGCAGGTAAGAGGACCAAGAACTTCTGGCTGGCGATACTCGGGGGCAGTGTCCTCCTTAGCCTGTTCCTGTTTCCCGCGCCGTTCTCTCTGCAGTGGATCATCGCCGTGGTCGGCTCGGGCGTCTATGCCGCGGACGTGCGCCCCGCCCTGCGCAGGGTGATGGGTCGCGGGTCATCGAGCAACGGCCCGTACGGCTGATGTCCGCAGGTCCAGCCGGCTGGAGCTCGTCGCAGCTGGAGGGGCCGGGAGGGTCGCCCGAGTTCGTCACCACCGGAGCAGGTCTGCCTGCGACGGTTTTCGCGCACGGCCTCGCCGGCTCGATCGAGACCACCCGTCCGTTCGGATCCGGGGTCAGGGGCGCTCGCACGTTCATCCGCTTCCGGGGGCACGGAGCATCCAGCGCGGCGCTGACGCCGTGGACCTACGACGCGCTGGCGCAGGAGCTGAGGTCGGTAGCGGATCACGTGGGGGCGACGCAGGCTCTTGGGGTAAGCATGGGGGCAGGCGCACTGTGCAGTCTGCTGGCCAGCGCCCCGCGAAGGTTCGAGCGGCTCGTGTTCGTCATGCCGGCCGTCCTCGACCAGCCTCCCGCCGATGCCGCGCTGGATCGGCTGGCGGAGATGTCGCGGTGTGTCGACCATGACGATGTTGAGGGGCTGACCTCGCTCCTGCTCGTCGGAGAGCCTGTGGCGGTGAGAACCCGGCCGGCAGTCCAGGCCTGGTGCAGTCGTCAGGCAGCGACGATGGTCGAGGCACCTGTTGCGCGGGCGTTGCGAGCGCTGCAGACGGCGGTACCCCTGGCCGACCGCGGAGTGCTTGCTTCGGTCGGAGCGCCGGCACTGGTCATCGCACAGGAAGAGGACGCTGCACATCCGGTGTGGGTTGCCGAGCAGCTGGCCGCCTCACTGCCCGACGCCCGCCTCGAGGTCCTGGCGCCCGGCGGTATCCTCTGGCGACACCGCGCCCTGTTGAGGGACCTGATCGGGGGATTTCTTTCCGGGGAGCCACAGCAGGCTCCTCACCTCGAAAAGCACACCTCACAGGCTCACCTCGCCGAGTCGGGCCAGCCTGTGCCCAGCTCAGATGACCAGCCATGACAGGCCGTCCGCAGACGGCAGAAATACCAGGCACCGAAAGAACGTTGCGACTGGAGGTTCCAGCACCGGTCACGGGCCCGTGTTCGTGTGTGTGGTGGCGTGAGCACAGGACCTAGGTTTGTGGTCGTGCCAGGTGCACGGTCCCAAGGTTTGTCGAGTTTCCTACAGATGGTCAGTTGTCCAGGTGCCAGGAGGGACCTATGCCGGCAGTGCCGCAGGTTCGTCGGTTAGCCATGCTCAGCGTTCACACCTCACCGCTCGAGCAGCCGGGAACCGGCGATGCCGGCGGCCTGAACGTCTACGTCGTCGAGGTCTCCAAGAGGCTCGCGCAGCGGGGTATCGAGGTTGAGATCTTCACCCGGAAGACCGACGGAGGGATGCCGCTCCAGTCCGAGATCGCGCCCGGGGTGCATGTTCGCAACGTCATCGCCGGGCCCTTTGAGGGCCTGGGCAAGGCAGACCTGCCCGGCCAGCTGTGCGCATTCGCCCAGGGGGTCATGCGTGCAGAGGCTGCCCGGCCCGAGGGCTGGTACGACCTCGTGCACTCTCACTACTGGCTCTCCGGGCAGGTGGGCTGGCTCGCGGCCGACCGATGGCGGGTGCCCCTGGTGCACACCATGCACACGATGGCTCGGGTCAAGAACTCGCGGCTGGCCGAGGGCGACACCCCGGAGCCGCTCGGTCGCGAGATCGGTGAGGCTCAGGTCGTGGACGCTGCGGACCGCCTGGTGGCAAATACGCTGGGCGAGGCGGATGAGCTGGTCGACCTGTATGGCGCGGATCCCGGCAAGGTGCGGGTCGTGTCGCCCGGCGTCGACCTGAACCTGTTCACGGTCGGCGATGTCGCGGCAGCCCGCTTGCAGGTGGGGCTTCCCCCGGACGCGTACGTGCTGCTCTTCGTTGGCCGGATCCAGCCGCTGAAGGCTCCCGACGTGTTGCTCCGGGCTGCAGCCGACCTGCTGACCCGCCGGCCCGAGCTGCGCGGGCGACTGGTCGTTGCGGTGGTCGGCGGCCCCAGCGGCCCTGGTCTGGGCAAGCCCCGCGCGCTGCAGGAGCTGGCTCAGCAGCTCGACATCCAGGCGCAGGTGCGCTTCGTGCCTCCGGTTGACCGGGCGACCCTTGCTCTCTGGTATCGCGCGGCCGACCTGGTCACCGTCCCGTCCTACAGCGAGTCGTTTGGCCTGGTCGCCGTCGAGGCCCAGGCCTGCGGGACCCCGGTCGTCGCCGCGGCGGTGGGCGGCCTGCCCTTCGCGATCGGCGACGGCGGCCTGCTCATCGACGGGCACCGGACGGCCGACTGGAGTGCCGGGCTCGAAGGTCTGCTCGACGACCCTCATCGCCGGGAGCTGCTGAGCCGCAAGGCCGTTGAGCACGCCTCCCGGTTCAGCTGGGAGCGCACGACGGATCGGCTGCTCGAGGTGTACACCGAGTCCATGGTCACCCGGGCAGCCCTTGCCTCCGGTACGGTCTCGCCGGGTGAGGTTGCCCCGCCGATCGACGCCATGGGAATCGACGGCGTTCCCGCGGCCGTGATCCCGTGAACGGCGCGACCCCGGGCCAGAGCACCCGACAGCGGGACGACGCCGGCGATATCGTGCGTGAGCTGCTGCGGCAGTATCTCGATGAGGCCGGTATCCACTGGGAGCCCGGGCGTCGCTCGGGCGAGATCGTCGTCACGCTGCCCGGGGAGAAGAAGCTCACGACGACGTGCTCGGTGGTGGTGGGCGAGCAGTCCCTGTCCATCTCGGCCTTCGTCGTGCGCAACCCGGACGAGAACCACCAGGCCGTCTACGCCTACCTGCTGGGCCGGAACCTGAGGATGCCCGGACTTGCCTACGCCATCGACAAGTCCGGCGATGTCTACGTCACCGGACGGGTTCCGCTGCGGGGGGTGAGCGCTGCCTATCTCGACCAGATCTTCGGCGTGGTCCTGGACGCCGCAGACGGGGCGTTCAACGAGCTCCTGGCGATGGGGTTCCTGGAGTCGATGAAGAAGGAGTGGGCCTGGCGCAGCTCGCGGGGGGAGTCCACGCGCAACCTCGACGCCTTCCGCCACCTGCTGGAGACACCTCCCGACGGGCCGACGTCCTCGCCCTAGACTCGAACCATGACCGCAGCCGATCCTTTCACCCTGATTCTCCTACGACACGGTGAGAGCGAGTGGAACGCCAAGAACCAGTTCACCGGCTGGGTCGATGTCGACCTGACGGACAAGGGCCGCGCAGAGGCCGTCCGGGGCGGTCAGCAGCTCAGGGAGGCCGGCCTCCTGCCCGATCTTGTGCACACCTCGCTGCAGCGTCGCGCTATCACGACGGCAAACCTCTCGCTGGACGCAGCCGACCGCCACTGGATCCCGGTGAGCCGTTCCTGGCGTCTGAACGAGCGCCACTACGGGGCATTGCAGGGCAAGAACAAGAAGCAGACCCTCGAGCAGTATGGCGAGGAGCTGTTCATGACCTGGCGCCGTTCCTTTGACGTCGCGCCGCCCCCGCAGCCGGTTGACGACGAGTTCAGCCAGGCCCACGACCCGCGATACGCCGACATCCCGGGCGGCCCGCCCCGGACCGAGTGCCTCAAAGACGTCATCGCTCGCATGCTGCCCTACTGGGAGACGGCGATCGTGCCCGACCTTCGCGCCGGCAAGGCTGTCCTCGTCGCCGCGCACGGCAACAGCCTGCGAGGGATCGTCAAGCATCTCGACGGCATCAGCGACGAGGCCATCTCCGGGCTCAACATCCCCACCGGCATGCCTCTGGTCTACCAGCTCGACACCGATCTGCAGCCGATCAAAGCTGGTGGCGAGTATCTCGACCCCGAGGCTGCCGAGGCGGCCGCCGCCGCCGTTGCCAACCAGGGCCGCTGAGCCGGCTCAGCCCTTCCCGTTACAGGTCTTCGTCGTCCAGGTCGGCCTCGGCGCTGAACTCTCCGGTGACCAGATACACGACCCTGCGGGCGACCGACACCGCGTGGTCTGCGAAGCGCTCGTAGTAGCGTCCGACCAGCGTCGCGTCAACGGCAGCCTCGGTGCCGTACTTCCACTTGCCGTCCATCAGCATGTTGAAGATGTCCCGGTGGAGGCGGTCCATCTCATCGTCATCGCGCTCAAGGGCCAGTGCGGTCTCGATGTCCTTGCCGGCAATGACGGATCCGGCCTTGGCCACGATCCGCTCGGCCACCTGGCCCATCTCAAGAACGGTGGAGCGCATCACCGGGTGGATTGCCGAGTCCGGGTAGCGCAACCTGGCCACCTTGGCCACGTGCCTGGCGAGGTCGCCCATGCGCTCCAGGTCGGAGCTCATCCGCATCGCGGTGACCACCATCCGAAGGTCCGTGGCGACAGGCTGCTGGCGGGCCAGCAGGTCGATCGAGCGCTCGTCGAGCTCACGGCGCAACGCGTCGATCTGCTCGTCGGCAGCGATGACGCTCTCCGCCAGGTGCAGGTCGGCGTCGAGCAACGCCGTGGTCGCCCGGGACATTGCCGATCCGGCAAGGCGGGTCATCTCGACCAGCTGCTCCGAGATCTTGTCAAGGTCCTCATGGAAGGAGTCGCGCATTGTCCCTCTTCGTTGTAGGTGTATCCGCGTCGTGGGTTGTCCGCGAACGCCGGGCACGCGCCTTCATGCCTTTGCGGAGAGTCCCACCCACCGGTGAACTCCACTCGGCTTCGAGGTGAACTCTAGGGGACGGCCGGGCCCGGCGCCGGGCCGCACGCGCATCCAGGTGTCCGACCGTGCGTAGGGTTGGTGTCGTGGATCCGACGGCTGCGGCAATCATAGGTGGCGTGCTGGGTCTGGTGTTCGGCGCCGGCGTGATGGCCGCGCTGCGTCAGCCCGAGCGTGCGCAGCGCCGTCGACTCCCGCATGCGCCCGAGGCCGGCACGCTGCCGGGTGGAGTGTCAGACGTGCTGGCAGTCCTGCATTCCGGGGCGATCGTGCTCGACGCCGCCGATGAGGTCGTGAGTAGCAGCCCTTCAGCCGTGGCCAACGGACTGGTTCGTGACCACGACCTGGTCCACGACGAGCTACGTCATCTCGCCCGGCAGGTCCGTCGCGACGGTGTCGTCAGGGAGGTCGAGCTCGACCTGCCCCGGGGGCCGCTGGGGCGTGGCCGCCTCATGGTCCGCGCGCGGGTTGCCCCCCTGGGGAGCGCCTACGTACTCCTGCTGGTTGATGATCGCACCGAGGCCCGGCGCGTCGAGGATGTCCGCCGCGACTTCGTCGTCAACGTGAGCCATGAGCTCAAGACGCCGGTCGGCGCGCTGGCCCTGCTCGCCGAAGCCGTTCTGGAGGCCAACGACGACCCTGAGGCGGTGGCCCGCTTCGCCCACCGGATGCAGATCGAGAGCACGCGGCTGACCCGGCTGGTCCAGGAGATCGTCGACCTCTCACGCCTCGAGATCGCCGGCACGTTGCACGACCCCGAGCTGGTGGACGTCGCCGCCGCGGCGGCCGAGGCGATAGAGCAGTCCAGGCTGGTGGCCGGATCGCGCGGCTTCGAGATCGTGTCCTCGCTGGCCCCCGGCGCGCAGGTCTTTGGCGATGCCGACCTGCTCGCGACCGCCATCCGCAATCTCATCGTCAACGCGATCAACTACTCCGCGCCCGGCGCCCGGGTGGCGGTCAGCGTGCGCGCGGCGGATCAGCTGGTCGAGATCGCGGTGGCAGACCAGGGTCAGGGCATCCCCGAAGTCGAGCAGGCGCGGATCTTCGAGCGGTTCTACCGGGTTGACGCTGCCCGCTCCCGGGCGACCGGCGGCACCGGCCTGGGCCTGGCGATCGTCAAGCACATCTGCGCGAACCACGGCGGAGACGTCACGGTCTGGAGTGAGCCTGGCCACGGCTCGACCTTCACCATGCGCCTGCCCGAGGCACACCTGAGCCGGACGAATGGTCCGCCACCCGCCGGCATGCCGAACGCTTCCTCCCCTGCCACTGCCGCGAACCGAACGCGAGAGGTCACGCCATGACACGCATCCTGGTGGTCGAGGACGAGGAGTCGTTCTCCGACCCGCTGTCATACCTGCTGCGCAAGGAGGGCTTCGAGGTGTCGGTGGCCGAGACCGGGCCGATGGCGCTGGAGGACTTCGACCGCTCTGGTGCGGACCTGGTGCTGCTCGACCTCATGCTTCCTGGGTTGTCAGGGGTGGATGTGTGCCGCGCACTGCGGCGCCGCTCGTCTGTGCCGGTCATCATGCTGACCGCCAAAGACAGCGAGATCGACAAGGTCGTCGGGCTCGAGATCGGCGCGGACGACTATGTCACCAAGCCATACTCCAGTCGTGAGCTGCTGGCCCGGATCAAGGCGGTTCTGCGTCGTGGTCAGGAGCCGGAGGAGCTGATGCCCGCGACGTTGGAGTGCGGTCCGGTGCGGATGGATGTCGAGCGGCACGTCGTCACGGTGAGGGGAGATCACGCGGCGATGCCACTGAAGGAGTTCGAGCTGCTCGAGATGCTCTTGCGCAACTCCGGCAGGGTGCTGACCCGGGCACAGCTGATCGACCGGGTGTGGGGCAGTGACTATGTCGGTGACACGAAGACTCTGGACGTCCATGTCAAGAGACTGCGCTCCAAGGTCGAGCCAGACCCGGCAAACCCGCAGTTCATCGTCACTGTGCGGGGTCTTGGTTACAAGTTCGAGACTCTGCCGGGCTGACCTGAGGCACGTGAATCGGCCTTCTGTCAAGACCCCGCAAACGGGAGGCACTGGCAGTAGTATGCCTCTGACCTGCAGAAATGGTGGATCGCAGATAACTCGGCGCCGTTTTCCCGTGGTATCCTTGAGGTCGCGAAAGGGGTACCTAGCAGATGGCCTTCAAAGTCGGCGAAACGGTCGTGTACCCGCACCATGGTGCGGCATTGATCGAAAAAATGAAAACCCGCACCATTAAGGGTGAAGAGAAGATATACCTCGTGCTCAAGGTCGCCCAAGGTGATCTGACCATTGAGGTTCCCGCCGAGAACTGTGACCTCGTGGGTGTCCGCGACGTCGTCGGACAGGAAGGGCTTGAGCGCGTCTTCGAGGTGCTGCGCGCGGCGCACACCGAGGAGCCGACCAACTGGTCGCGGCGCTACAAGGCGAACCTCGAGAAGCTCGCGTCAGGTGACGTCATCAAGGTTGCCGAGGTCGTGCGTGACCTGTGGCGCCGTGACAAGGACCGCGGTCTCTCCGCCGGGGAGAAGCGAATGCTGGCCAAGGCCCGTCAGATCCTGGTGTCTGAGCTCGCACTCGCAGAGAAGACCAACGAGGACAAGGCTGAGGCCATCCTCGACGAGGTCCTCGCTTCCTGAACGAGTACGTGTTCTTAAGGTCGTTGCATCTTAAGGTCGTTGTAGTTTGAGCGTGGCCCTGATCCTCGTTGCTGCCGGTAGTGGCGAGCGTCTCGGTGCGGGAATGCCCAAAGCGTTGGCCCTGTTGTGCGGTGAGTCGTTATTGGCTCACTCACTGCGGGGCGCTTTTGGTTGTCGGGACGTGGCGCACGTCGTCATCGTGGCACCCAGTTCCCATCTCGAGCGGTGTCGTGACATCGTTGGCCTGCTCGCAGACCACGCCCGGGTGGATGTCGTGGCCGGAGGGGTTGACCGGTCGGCTTCGGTTGAGGCAGGTCTTGGGGCGTTGCGTCCCGAGGACCGCATCGTCCTGGTCCATGACGTCGCCAGGTGCCTGGCGCCGTCAGACCTGTTCGACAGGGTTGTCAGCGCTGTGCGCGCCGGCCACCCTGCCGTCGTCCCCGGGCTCCCGGTGAGCGACACCATCAAGGTGGTGGACGCTCAGGGCGGCGTCCTGGCGACTCCGGATCGTGAGTCGCTGCGCGGAATACAGACCCCGCAAGGATTCCTTCGTGAGGTGCTCGAGCACGCCCACGAGCACGCCCAGGCAGCAGTCGCCTCCGCCACCGACGACGCCGGACTCGTTGAGCAGGCCGGCGGCCGCGTGCGCGTCGTCGCCGGCGATCACCGGGCCCTGAAGATAACCTCACCTTTTGACCTCGTAGTAGCCACGACTCTGCTCCTGGATGGCCCCCATGTCGGATAGCCCGCAGTCCTCCGCTGGTTCTTCGACCGGTTCATCCCCGCTGCCGCGGATCGGGATAGGGGTGGACGTGCACCCATTCAGCGACGATGACCGAAAGCTGTGGCTGGTCGGGCTGACCTGGCCCGGTGAACGCGGGCTGACCGGTCACTCCGACGGCGATGTCGCCGCCCATGCGGCCTGCGATGCGTTGTTCTCCGCCGCGGGGCTCGGAGATCTCGGTACTCACTTCGGCACCGACCGGCCGGAGCTTGCCGGTGCAGCCGGGATCACCCTGCTGACCCACGCTGCGCGAATCGTCACCGAGGCTGGCTACGTCATCGGAAACATCGCCATCCAGATCATCGGTGACAAGCCGAAGCTCGGGCCCCGCCGCGAAGAGGCTGAGGCCGCTTTGCGCGCCGCGGCGTCGGCCCCGGTCTCGGTCTCGGCGACCACGACCGACGGGCTCGGGCTGACCGGCCGTGGCGAGGGTATCGCCGCGATCGCCACGGCGATCGTGTTCCCCGCCGGGTCGCGTCGACCCTGACCGGAGCCCTGATATCAGGGACCTCGCTGACCCGAAGAGGTCAGGCCGCAGGTGACAGGCGAGGCGAGGGCATCCCTGCTCTGGCGCGGGTGCGGCCGGCTCGCCGGTAGCCTTGCCTGGTGAGCATTCGCCTGTACGACACCGCAACGCAAGAGCTTCGCGACTTCGTCCCGATCGCCGAGGGCAAAGCCGGCATCTACGTCTGCGGGCTCACGACCCAGGGGGCCCCACACATCGGGCATGTCCGGTTCGCGGTTGCCTTCGACATCCTTCGCCGGTGGCTGACCCGGGGTCACGGCTTCGACGTCACCCTGATCCGGAACGTCACCGACATCGACGACAAGATCCTGGCCAAGTCCTCCGAGGCGGGTGCCCAGTGGTGGGCCTGGAGCTATGTCAACGAACGTGCCACCAATGACGCCCTCGACCTGCTCGGCGTGCTGCCGCCGACCTACGAGCCCAGAGCGACCGGGCACATCACCGAGATGCAGGAGATCATGCAGACGCTGATCGACAAGGGTCACGCCTATGCCGCCCAGGACGGCAGTGGCGACGTCTACTTCGACGTGCGCAGCTATCCGGCCTACGGCGAGCTGACCCACCAGCGGATCGAGGACATGGAGGCGGCCGCGGACGCCGACCCGCGCGGCAAGCGCGACCCGCGTGACTTCGCGTTGTGGAAGGGTCACAAGGCAGGGGAGCCCGAGACGGCCAGCTGGCCCACGGCGTTCGGGCAGGGCCGTCCCGGCTGGCACCTGGAGTGCTCGGCGATGGCCCGCAAGTACCTGGGCGACACCTTTGACATCCATGGAGGAGGCGTCGACCTGCGTTTCCCGCACCACGAGAACGAGCAGGCCCAGTCACGCGCCGCGGGGCTCGGCTTCGCCAACTACTGGTTGCACAATGCCTGGGTGACCATGGGCGGCGAGAAGATGGGCAAGTCGCTGGGCAACGCGCTGCTGGTCACCGAGATCACCAAGCGGGCGCGTCCGCTTGCGGTCCGCTACTACCTGGGGGCAGCGCACTACCGCTCGACCATCGAGTATCACGAGGGGTCACTTCGGGAGGCAGAGACTGCGGTCGACCGCATCGAGGGCTTCCTGGGCCGTGCCCTGGGGAGAGGGTACTTCGAGGACGGCACCGATCTTCCGCCCGGATTTGTCGCGGCCATGGATGACGACCTCAACGTCTCGGGGGCCCTGGCGGTCGTTCACGAGACGGTGCGTGCCGGCAACACCGCCCTGGATGAGGGCGACGAGGACGAGGCCAGACAGCTGGGCCTGCAGGTTGTCGCGATGACCGAGGTCCTGGGCGTCAACCCTCTTCACCCGCAGTGGGGCTCGTCCTCCGGCTCCGGCACTGACGACGCGATGCCCGCGCTGGACGCGCTCGTGCGGGACCGCATCGAGGCACGGGCGGCTGCCCGCTCGGCACGCGACTTCACGATGGCGGACCAGATCCGCGATCAGCTCACGGCAGCGGGCATAGCTGTCGAAGACACCCCCTCGGGCGCGCGCTGGTCGCTGGCCCGTCATACCGACGTCTGAAAGGCGAGAAGAACATGCCTGGTAGCTCACAGCGCCGAGGCGCCATCCGTGGGTCCAAGAAGGGCCCGAACACCGGCAGCGGGGGCCAGCGGCGCAAGGGTCTTGAAGGACACGGCGCCACCCCCAAAGCGGTGGACCGCACGAAGCATCAGGCCCACAAGAGCGCGGCTCGGGGGGCCAACCCGTCGACTGCCCGGGGCGCTCGCAGCGGCAGCCCTGCTCGCAGCGGCAGCCCTGCCCGCAGCGGTGGCCCCTCCCGCAGCGGTGGCGCGCCGCGACGGGCGAAGGGTTCGAGCGAGATCGTCTACGGTCGCAACTCGGTGCTCGAGGCCTTGCGCGCGGACATCCCGGTGACCACGATGTACGTCGCAGGCCGGCTCGAGTCGGACGACAGGGTCCGGGAGGCCCTCAAGATCGCCACCGGTCGCTCCATCTCGATCCTGGAGACCCCACGGGGTGAGCTGGACCGGCTCACCGATGGAGGAGTTCACCAGGGACTGGCCCTCCAGGTGCCGGCATACTCCTACGTCCACCCCAACGACCTGGTCGACCCCGAGGCGCCCGGCATACCTCTCATTGTCGCTCTGGACGGCATCACGGATCCGCGCAACCTTGGCGCGATCATTCGCTCCGTCGGCGCTTTCGGCGGTCACGGCGTCGTCGTGCCGGAACGGCGTTCGGTCGGGATGACCGCGAGTGCCTGGAAGACCTCGGCCGGGGCCGCGGCCCGGGTCCCGGTCGCTCAGTGCAGCAACCTCACCCGGACCCTGCAGGACTTCCGCAAGGCGGGGTTCTTCGTCCTGGGCCTGGACATGGAGGGCGACGTCACGCTGCCGGGGCTGGAGCTGGCCAAGGAGCCCCTCGTCATCGTCGTGGGCTCGGAGGGAAAGGGGTTGTCCCGGCTGGTCAGGGAGACCTGCGACCAGATCGTCTCGATCCCGATGTCCTCGGTCGTGGAGTCCCTCAACGCGGGCATAGCCACAGGCGTCACGCTCTATGAGGTCGCCCGCCGTCGAGCCCTCTGAGACCTGCTCGAGCGCCCGCCGTGAATTGTCAACGCGGATCAGCCATCCGCAAGGTCTGGTCAGATAGCGTCTGATCAGGCCGCTCCATCGGGCGCCGGCACTCATGACGAAAGGGTTTGGCATGTCCGGATACGGCAGCACGCCTCCGCCCCCGCCCCCGCCGCCTGGTGGTGGCGGCTCGCCGCCCCCACCACCTCCGTACGGCATGCCAGGAGTCCCGGGCCTTCAGGGGACTCCGCCGCCCAACTACCTGGTCTGGTCCATTCTGGCCACCATCTTCTGCTGCCTGCCCCTGGGGATCGTCTCGATCGTCTTCTCGACGCAGGTCAACAGCAAGTGGGCCCTCGGGGATGTCGCAGGCGCTCAGGATGCCTCGGAGAAGGCCAGGAGGTTCGCTGTCTGGTCTGCCATCGCCTGGGCTGTCCTCGCCGTCCTCTCGGGGATTCTCTTGGCGGCTGGACTCGCGAACTTCAACTTCAACACCGACACGAGTACCGGGTTCTGACCGGATCCGTTCTCGCAGCAACCGGTTTGAGGTGATGCACGTGTTCCTCCGTCCGCGGACTCTCTCGCGCCCTTCGAGCGGTGCCCTCACCGCCGACCGGGCAGCGGTGCTTCGTCCGCTGGGGATCGCGGCGGCGGCGCTGCTCGGCACCGGAGCCGTGGCCGCGCTCGACCCGAACGTGGCGGGTCACTACCCGACCTGCCCGTTCCTGGCCATCACCGGCTTGTACTGCCCAGGGTGTGGCGCCCTCAGGGCGGTTCACGCCCTGGCGCACGGCGACCTCGTGACGGCGTGGGCCCGCAACCCCTTCGCGGTGGTGGCCTTCGGCTACCTCGTGGTCGCCTGGTTGCTGTGGCTCGACCGAACGGCCACGGGGCGGCCTCGTCGCTGGCTGGCGCCGCCCTGGGTGTTGCACGGCGTGCTCGGTGCGATCCTGGCCTTCTGGGTCCTGCGCAACGTTCCGGGCTGGACGGGGCTTTCGCCGGCCTGAGGCATCATCGCCCGGGGGACTCCGGCGCGGGCGACGTCGCCTCTGGCGCCCCGATCGTGTCGACCCCGAGCACTGCCGCTTCGTCTGGCTTACCGGGCAGGACGTTCTTGAGGTAGTCGGCGATGACGTCACGGATCGGGATGTCGTGGCCGGCGTCCTCCGACATGTACCAGCGGTGCTCGAGAACCTCGTGGAAGACCTCGGCAGGCTCCAGCTTCCTGTTCAGGTCGCGCGGAACGGTGCGGGTGACCGGTTCGTAGACCTGGGACAGCCAGTCGTGGGCTACCAGAGCCTCATCGTCGTTCTGACGGTCCTGCGAGGCGCGGAAGGAGTCGAGGTCGTTGAGCAGGCGGCGAGCCTGGTTCTCCTGGACATCGAGGCCGGTGAGGCGCATCAGGCGGCGCGAGTGATGCCCCGCATCGACGACTTTCGGCTGAATCTGTATCGTCGCTCCGCCGAGGTCGGTGGAGATGGTCAGCTCATCGACGTCGAAGCCGAGCTCGTTGAGGCGACGGATACGTTCGTCTACCCGCCAGCGGCAGCCCTCCTCGAACTTTTCACGACCGGTGAGCTCGCGCCACAGCGAGCGGTAGCGGTCGACGATGGTCTGCGAGACCTCGATTGGATCGACGGCCGGCGACAGGAGCCCCCCGGCGGCCAGGTCCATCAGCTCGCCGGCGATGTTCACCTGGGCGATGTCGAGGTCGTGCTCGCGCTGGCCCTTGGAGAGGGTGCTCTGGATCTCGCCCGTCTCCGCATCGACGAGGTATGCCGCATACGCGCCGGCATCCCTGCGGAACAGCGTGTTGGACAGCGACACATCCCCCCACCAGAAGCCCGCGAGGTGGAGCCGCACCAGCAGGACGGCCAGCGCGTCGATCAGCCGTTGTGCGGTGTCCGGGCGCAGGCTCTGGCTGAACAGGGCGCGATACGGCAGGGAGAAGTGAAGGTGATGGGTGAGAAGGCACGCGTCGAGCTCCTGGCCGTCCGTGTCGAGGCGGCCGCTGACGACGCCGAAGGGCTGAACGCAGGGCTGACCGATCTTCTGCAGGAAGCGCAGCATGTTGTACTCGCGAAGGGCGACGTCGGCCTTGATCTCCTTGACCGCGATGACTGTGCCCGAGACCTTGACGAACCGCACCACGTGGCGTGAGATACCGCGCGGCAGGGCTGCCAGGTGCTCGCCGGGCCAGTCTTCCAGTGGCACCGACCAGGGGAGATCGAGCAGTGCCGGGTCCGGTCTCGCCGCCGTGATCTCGAGTGCCATCAGATCATCGTGACATGGCTTCTGAAACGACTGTCCATCGGTTGGTCGGTCGGAACGCAGAAAAGGTGGCGGTGCCCGGGGGACACCGCCACCATTCTGTTGTGCAGGTGAGTCAAAAGAGGGAGTCAGTCACCGATACGCAGGCCTGTCTGCGGGTTGAACAGGTGCACGTGCTCGCCCTTCTTGGGGGTGAGGTGCACGACTGCGCCCTTCCTGGGTGGAGTCCGACCGTCGACGCGCACGATGATGGGCTTGATGTCCCCGTCTGTCTCAGTGGTCGAGCCGTAGATGTAGGCGTCCGCACCGAGCTCTTCCACGACCTCGACGGTGACCGCCAGGCCCTCACCCTCCGTGCTGATCGAGAGATCCTCGGGTCGGACACCGAGGGTGACTTCCTTGCCCTGGCCGGTCAGTGAGTCACGCTGGATGGGATAGGTGGTCGAGCCGAACTTCACGCCGCCGTCGACGACGGGGACGGCGAAGAGGTTCATCGCCGGCGAGCCGATGAACCCGGCGACGAACACGTTCTCCGGGTGGTCGTACATGTCACGCGGGGTGGCGCACTGCTGCAGGATGCCGTCCTTGAGGACCGCCACGCGGTCTCCCATGGTCATGGCCTCGATCTGGTCGTGGGTGACATAGACCATGGTGACGCCCAGTCGCCTCTGCAGGGAGGCGATCTGGGTGCGGGTCTGGACGCGGAGCTTGGCATCGAGGTTCGACAGCGGCTCATCCATGAGGAAGACCTGCGGGTTGCGCACGATGGCCCTGCCCATGGCGACGCGCTGACGCTGCCCCCCCGAGAGGGTCTTGGGCTTGCGCTCGAGGTACTCCTCGAGGTCGAGGATCTTGGCAGCGTCCTTCACCCGCTTGGCGATCTCGCTCTTGTTGATGCCCGCGATCTTGAGGGCGAAGCCCATGTTGTCGGCCACGGACATGTGCGGGTACAGCGCGTAGTTCTGGAAGACCATCGCGACATCCCGGTCCTTGGGGGACAGGTCGGTGACGTTGCGGTCTCCGATCCAGATGTCACCCTCGTTGACCTCCTCGAGCCCGGCGAGCATCCGCAGGCTGGTGGACTTGCCACAGCCCGAGGGGCCGACCAGGACCAGGAACTCGCCGTCCGCAATATCGATGTTGAGCTGGTCGACCGAGGGCGCGTCGTTGCCGGGATAGGTCCGGCTTGCGTTGTCGAACTTGACTGTTGCCATGTGAGTCAGCTTCCTTCACCGGCAGGAACGTGCCGGACGATCCGTTGTAAAGGTGACGACGCCGGGGAAGGCGCCCGTGGGCAGGCTTTTTGGCGCATCCGCGAAGCGTGACGGCGCATCATGCCTGCTGATGACTTTAGCCGAACCGGGTAGCGGGGGTGTTCGACGAGGGGGGAAAGGCATCAAGGTCGTCGTCCAGGTCGCCACCGACGTACGTCCGCAGTTCAAGGACGCCACCAAGGTGGGCAAGGGTCCCGACGTCATCGTCGGTGCGCACGACTGGCTGGGTGAGCTCGTCCAGAACAACACGGTCTCGCCCGTGAACCTCTCGGCCGCAGACGCCGCCAAGTTCGCCCCGCAGGCGATCGCGGCGACCAAGTTCAACGGTCAGTCCTATGGCGTTCCGTACGCCGTCGAGAACATCGCCCTCGTAGGCCAAGGCCCTGTCCACCAACGTCGACACCACTAACGCCGACGCGCTGTTCGACGCCGGCAAGGTGCCGTTCTACATCACCGGCCCGTGGTCGATCGACAAGGCCAAGAAGGCCGGTATCAAGTACGCCATCAGCCCGCTTCCGAGCCTGACCGGCGGCGGAAACATGCAGCCGTTCCTGGGCGTTCAGATGTTCTATGTCTCGGCCAAGGCAAAGAACGCGGCCTTCGCACAGGAGTTCGTCACCAAGTACGTCGCGCGCGAGGACGTTCAGATGGCACTCTTCGCAGCCGGACACCGCCCGCCCGCACTGACGTCGGCCTACGTCAAGGCCATGGCCGGCGACGCTGACGTCAAGGCATGGTTCGACGCCGGCAAGGGTGGACAGACCATGCCCAACATCCCCGCCATGAACTCGGTGTGGGGCCCGCTGGGTCAGGCTGCTGCAGACGTCATCTCCGGCAAGGCATTGCCGCAGGCGCGGTTCGACGCAGCACAGAAGGAGATCGTCGCCAACATCGCCAAGGGCTGATGTCTGGCGGGTGGCCGGCTGTCGCACACTGGTGGCCGGCCACCCGACCGGTTCTGCCACAGGCGGCACCGGTCACCCGACCAGGGCGCCGTTGGCGCGACGGTCACCCCGTTTGTCGGTGCGCAGCTTCGAAGGACGACATGAGCCTCACAGAAATGCATGATCCGCCCAAGGCCGGTCCGCAGGGACCGACGGGTATCCGGGACAGCTCCAAGATCACGCCGCCGGATCGCCGTCCCAGCCGGGGTCCGGCGTGGCTGCCGGTCACCAAGTGGGGCCTGATCGGGCTCACACTGGTCGTGCTGGCGATCGTCGTGCAGAAGATCGTCGAGCAGGGCGACGGCCATCTGATCAGCAAGCAGGAGTCGATCGACTCCATCATCGCCAACTCGGTCCGTGAGGTCGCCGACGCACCCCGATACCTGCTCTCGGTTGCCGTCAGGGAAGGGACCGACCCCGCGACCGGCGAGCCCTTCTACCTGCTCACCGAGCCCTCCGGCAAGACCCTCCTGGGCGACACGGCCGGGCTGCGCGACCTGCCCGCGGCCGGCGTCGAGAAGGCGGGCAACGGCCGGATCACCAAGGCGGCGGGGTACCAGATCCTGACGGCGATCCAGGTCAACGCCCGTAAGGACCTCAAAGACTTCGCCGTGCCGACCACGGAGGGTGCCGGCATCAAGTCGGTCGGCCGCTCCGAGGCGTTCCAGGGCAAGGCGAACGTCTCCTACGACAAGGCCACCGACACCCTTGTCGACAGCGCGACCCACAAGACATACATACCGCTGCGAGCCTCCTGGGTGCCCAGGGACGGGCAGGGCGATGCGTTCCCCCAGGGGTGGAAGGAGAACGTCGGGTTCAAGAACTTCAGCAACGTGCTCACCAACGACACGCTGCGCTCCGGCTTCCTCAAGATCTTCACCTGGAACGTGGTGTTCGCCGTGTTCTCCGTGCTCTCCACCTTCGTGCTGGGGATGTTGCTGGCGCTGCTGCTCAACGACGCCCGGCTGCGGGGCAAGGCGCTGTACCGGTCGCTGCTGATCCTGCCGTACGCGCTCCCCATCTTCGTGACGGCGCTGGTCTGGTCCTCGATGTTCAACCAGGACTACGGCCTGATCAACAAGCTGTTGCATCTGAACATCGACTGGCTGGGTGATCCCTGGGCGGCCAAGGCGGCGATCCTGATCACCAATCTGTGGCTCGGGTTCCCCTACATGTTCATCGTCTGCACCGGCGCGCTGCAGTCCATCCCGGGTGACGTGCTGGAGGCGGCCAAGATTGACGGCGCCTCGGCCTTGCGGACCATGCGATCCGTGATCATGCCGCTGTTGCTTGTCGCAGTCGGCCCGTTGCTGATCGCCTCGTTCGCCTTCAACTTCAACAACTTCGGCCTGATCTTCCTGATGACCGGAGGCGGGCCCTTCCAGGACTCGAACTTCAGCGTCGGCTCGAGCGACCTGCTGATCACCTACGCCTACCGGCTGGCCTTCAGCGGAGTGAGCCCGAACTACGGTCTGGCTGCGACGGTCTCGCTCTTCATCTTCTTCATCGTCGGCCTCATGAGCTACGAAGGATTCCGCCGTACGAAGTTCCTCGAGGAAGTGAACTGATGTCGAGCCTCAACGATGCCCTGCCTCTGGCGATCTCCCACCCGGTCAGGAAGGCCGAGGCAGCCCGACCTCGGCGAAGCTCGTTCCGCCGAGTCTGGTGGCGGCACGGCCTGGCCATCCTGACCATGGTCTGGTCACTGTTCCCCATCGTGTTCATCATCTCGGCGGCGCTCAACCCGTCAGGGACCATGAACACCGCCGAGGTGTTCCCCAAGAACATCTCGATGACCAACTTCAACGCGTTGTTCAGCGATACGGCCAGGCCGTACCTCACCTGGTACAAGAACTCGATGATCATCGCCGGTTCAGGGGCCCTGGCCTCGGTGTTGATCGGCTCGTGCGCGGCCTACGCGTTCTCCAGGATGAGGTTTGCCGGCCGCCGGCCCGGCCTGTTCGCCCTGCTGCTGCTCCAGATGTTCCCGGCGCTGCTGGCCTTCGTCGCGCTCTACGTGACCTTCGTCAAAGTCGGCGATGTCCTGCCGATGTTCGGCATCAACACCTCTGCCGGCCTGGTTGTGGCCTATCTCGGCGGGGCGATGGGAGCCAACGTGTGGCTTCTCAAGGGATACTTCGACACGGTGCCCCGCGAGCTGGACGAGGCCGCCAAGGTGGACGGCGCCTCACACGCACGGATCTTCTTCACGATGACCCTCCGTCTGGTCATGCCCATCCTGGTCACCGTGTTCATGCTGTCCTTCGTCGGGCTGTTCGGTGAGTTCCTCCTCGCCAGCATCTTCCTGAGGGATGTCGACTCGCAGACCCTCGGGGTCGGGCTCTGGTCGATGATGAACGTGACCGGCGACCGGAACAAGTACTTCGGCCAGTTCTGTGCCGGCGCGATGCTGGCGTCACTGCCCGTGGTGCTGCTTTATCTCGGTTTCCAGAGGCAGCTCGTGGGCGGCCTGACCCAGGGATCCGTGAAGTGACATCGAGGCAAAGGCGTCCGATCCAGGCGCCCGGTCGGGCCTGAACGGCATGGCTGAGGTGCAGACTGCAGATGGCGGAGATCTCCTTGACGAGTGGTGACAGTGTCAACGTGCGTAGTCCCCTGCGAGGGACGAAGATCGAATATCCATCATGACTGAGATAGGAGGAGGAACGGTAATGAGAGCGCGGCTGGCCGACATCGCCGAGCATGCTGAGGTCAGCGAGGCCACGGTCAGCCGGGTGCTCAACGACAAGCCGGGCGTCGCTGACGCCACGCGGCAGGCGGTGCTCACCTCGCTCGACATCCTCGGCTACGACCGGCCCAGCCGGTTGAGGCGCAAGAGCGCCGGGCTGGTCGGCCTTGTCACCCCGGAGCTGACGAACCCAATCTTTCCCGCCTTCGCCCAGGCTATCGAGACGGCTCTGGCTCGCCAGGGATACACACCCGTGCTGTGCACCCAGACCCCTGGCGGCGTGCACGAGGACGACTATGTGACGATGCTGCTGGAGCGCGGCGTGGCCGGGATCATCTACGTTAGCGGGCTGCACGCAGACTCCACCACGGATCCGCAGCGCTACGTGACCCTGCGCGAACGCGGCCTGCCTATCGTGCTGATAAACGGGTACATCGAAGGGGTGGATGCGCCGTTCATCTCCAACGATGACGTCGCCTCGATGGATCTTGCGCTGAGCCACCTCGTCGCCCTTGGGCATAGGACCATCGGGCTCGCCGTCGGCCAGGATCGCTTTGTCCCCGTCATCCGCAAGATCATCGGCTTCCGCAACTCGATGATGACGCTGCTCGGCCGGGCCGATGTCGAGGAGCTGATCGAGCACACGATGTTCAGCGTCGAGGGTGGCGTGGTCGCCGCCCGGCGGCTGATCGACAAGGGCGCAACGGCGATCGTGTGCGGTTCTGACCTGATGGCGCTCGGCGCCATCAGGGCGGCCCGGCTTGGCGGACTGGACGTGCCGGGTGACCTCTCCGTCGTCGGTTACGACGACTCCCCGCTGATCGCCTTCACCGACCCGCCGCTGACGACCGTCCGGCAGAGCGTTCAGGCAATGAGCGAGGCCGCCGTGCGTGCGCTGCTGGATCAGATAGCGGGTGACCCGGCGCCTCTGGCGGAGTATGTCTTCCGCCCGGAGCTGGTCGTTCGTGGCTCGACGGGAGCGGCCCCGGCCGGCTCGGCCGGTGCGGCTCCCGCTGGGCCGACCAGCGCATTCCCTCCCGCGCAGACCGTCCCCGCGAACCAGGGAACCCCGGCACCCTGAGCTGCGTCCCGGGAGCGGCCGGCGACCGCTCCGGGGACGGCTTGTGGGCTGCCATCGTCTGGGTTGTGGTCATCATGGGCCGCAGGTGGACGTTGTCCAGGCTGGCTCAGGGCCTGGTCGACGGCGTCTGGGGGGGTTGAGTGGCCGACGCCGGGCTACTCGACTCCGTGCCGCTCGCCGCCATGCTGATCGCCGCCATGCTGGTCGCCCCCGCGTTCGTCAAGAAACAGCTCGAGCAGCCCCACGACGGCGACCTGGTCAGGGAGCCGTTGGCCGGCAGCAGTCTCGCCGTCGCCCACCTTGATGGTCACATCGCCTGATCCGGGGTCGAGCGCCTCGAAGGCTCGCTCGTCGGTCACGTCGTCACCAACGTACAGCGTCGCCTGTGAGTGGGTCGCCCCGGCGAGTCTGACGACTGCGCTGCCCTTGTTCGCCTCGAGCACGGTCAGCTCCACGACGTTCTTGCCAGGCATGACATGCACGCCCGGGTAGCGTTCGCCAACCTCCAGCGTGGCGGTCGTGGCGGCCGCGGCCACGGACGGGTCGACGCCGCGTGTGTGCACGGCCACAGACGAGGGTTTGTGCTCCAGCCGCACGGCGGGGTATCGGGATCTGATCGTCTCGAGCTCGCGCGTGACCACGTCGAGCGTCGCTGCGGCGCTCTCGTCCAGGGAGTCCGCGCCGGAGGCCGGTTGCAGGGTGGCGCGGTCGTCCGGGTCGGTGATGTCACCCGGGTCGGTCTGGGCGCCGTGACTGCCGATCAGGATGATTCCGTCGTCGGGACCGATGCCGGTGATGGCCGACAGGGTCGCGAGATCGCGTCCTGAGACGACGGCCACCGTGACCCCGTCGAGAACAGCCGCTGCCCGCAACGCCTCGATACCACCGGGCACCGCCCGGGCTTGCAGGGGGTCGAGGACGAATGGCGCCAGGGTGCCATCGAAGTCGAGAGCGACCAGCACACGAGGTCGGGCTGCGAAGGCGGCGACTGACCTACGGAGCTCAGAGTCCAGATCAGTCACTGGTCACAACCCGTTCTGACGCGTTGTCCATGGCCCTGCGGTTGGACCTGTTGGCCCGCTCGACGCCTCGTCGTTCCTCCTCGCTGGCGCGGGTAGGTCGATGGGGCCTGGTCGGTGCGGAGGCAAGCGCGTCGAGATATCGGGTGGCCCATCGCTGCACGTCATGGACCGAGACGCGCTTGCGCAAGGCCTTCATCCGGCGTCGCCGCTCGTCCTCGGGCGCAGTGATGGCTCGCATGATGGTCTGCTTGACGCCCTCGACGTCGTGGGGGTTGCAGATGAAGGCCTGGTGCAGCTCGTGCCATGCTCCGGCGAACTCCGACAGCACCAGGGCGCCGCCGAGGTCGTGCCGGCAGGCGACATACTCCTTGGCAACCAGGTTCATGCCATCACGCAGCGGGGTCACGAGCATGACGTCTGCCGCCAGGAACATCGCGGCCATCTCGCTGCGGGGATAGGACTGGTACAGGTAGTAGATCGGCGGTGAGCCGATGTCGGAGTACTCGCCGTTGATGCTCCCGACGGTCCGTTCGATCTCCTCGCGCAGGTGGCGATAGGCATCCACCCGCTCCCGGCTCGGGGTCGAGATCTGCATCAGTGTCACGTCGGGCGGGGCGATGGCCTTGTCCTGCAGCAGCTCTTCGTAGGCCTTCAGCCGGTGCCGGATGCCCTTGGTGTAGTCCAGCCGGTCGACGCCCAGCATCAGGATCTTCGGGTTCCCGAGCGAAGCACGGATCTCTTTCGCGCGGGCAACCACCTCGGGTGTGCGGGACAGCTCGTTGAGCCCGCGGAAGTCCACCGAGATCGGTATCGCGCTGGCCCGGACCGTTCGCCGTGCCAGGGGGTCGTCGCCCGGGGGTGTGAAGGTGACCGTGTCGGCTCTGGTCGCCATACCCAGCAGCCGCCTGCACGCGCGCAGGAAGTTCTCGGCGTCCGCAGTGCGCTGGAAGCCGAGGAAGTCTGCGCCCAGGAGCCCCTCAACCAGTGCCCTGCGCCACGGCAGCTGTGAGAAGAGCTCGACGGGCGGGAAGGGGATGTGGTTGAACCACCCGATGCGTACGTCAGGCCGGATCGATCGGACCATCGCCGGCACCAGCTGGAGCTGGTAGTCGTGCACCCAGACCGTGGCGCCGGGCGCCGCGACCTCCGCGATGGCCGTGGCGAAGCGATGGTTGACGGTGCGGTAGGTGTTCCACCAGTTTCGATGGAAGGTCGCCGGGACGATGACGTCGTGGAAGATCGGCCAGAGGGTGTCATTGCTGAAACCCTCGTAGTACTCCTGGATCTCGGTGGGCGACAGGCCCACCGGCTTCAGGTACATCCCATCGTCCAGGAAGGGTTCCGGCGCGGGACCCGGCTCGCCGGCCCAGCCGACCCAGGCAGCGTCGCGGCCGCGCATCACCGACTCCATGGCCGTCACCAGACCACCCGGACTGCGTCGCCAGGCCGACTCGCCGTTGTCGTCGACCACTCGGTCGAGAGGGAGGCGGTTTGCGGCAACTACCAGGTCGAACGTCGGTGCGGCGACGGACACGCTCTATCAGCTCCTCAGCAGGGATTGGCCTCAGCCTACGGCGACTGGTCGCCGATCGGTCCTTTTGTCCGCCGCGGCCGGTGACTGACCGCGGCTGGTGAGGGACAGGGTGCAGGGGCTACGGTCGACTCATGCGCATTTCAGACGTGATCCGCCGAAAAGGCGACGAAGTGGTGACCGTTGCCTCGGACGCGACGGTTATGCGACTCCTGGAGGTCCTGGATCAGCACCGTATCGGTGCCGTCGTGGTCAGCGATGACGGCTCGACGGTGACCGGAATCGTCAGCGAGCGCGATGTGGTCCGCCACCTCCATACCAACGGCGTTGGCGTGCTGGACGCGACAGTCGCGACGATCATGACCAGCGATGTGCTGACCTGCCGCCCAGAGGACAGCATCGAGGACCTCGCCCTGGTCATGACGGAGCGTCGGGTGCGACACATCCCGGTCGTTGTCGAAGGCAAGCTGGCCGCCATTGTCAGCATCGGTGACATCGTCAAAGGGCGCATTGGTGAGCTGCAGGCAGAACGTGACCAGCTGGTGGGGTACATCCAGCAGTAGAGCGTTTCGCCGGGCCCGCTTCCGCCCGAAAGTCCCCTTCACGGCATAGCGTGGTGGAATGACTGCGGGTCTGATGCGTGACGACGAGGCAGGCTCAGATGTTCTGGGCCAGGGGCCGCACGCCCTGGCCGGCGCCCCGCACACCCCCGTGGGCAGGGACTCCCTGGCGGGCGCGGAACGCATCGGCCCCTATCGGCTGGTTCGGCCACTCGGTGAGGGTGGCATGGGCGTGGTCTACCTGGCCCTGGCTCCCAGCGGGCGAGCGGTGGCCATCAAGGTCCTGCGCGCGCACATCGCTTACGACCCGGAGGCCCGCAGCAGGCTGAGGCGCGAGGTCGAGACCCTTGCCAGGGTCCAGGACGCCCGGGTGGCCGCCGTGCTCGACGCCGACACCGAGGGGCCCCGGCCGTACATCGTGACGAGGTACATCCCCGGCCCCGCCCTTGACCTCGTCGTATCCCAGAACGGACCCGTTCGGGGTGAGGCTCTCCTCCGGCTGGGCCGGGGGCTCTGGGACGCGCTGAATGCGATCCACCGTGCAGGGGTCATTCACCGGGACCTCAAGCCGGCAAATGTGCTTCTCCTGGATGACGACCCGGTCGTTATCGACTTCGGTATCGCACACGTCGCAGACGACACCCGGCTGACCATGACCGGGTTGGTGATGGGTACGCCCGGTTACCTGTCCCCCGAGGTCGTCGAGGGCGGACCGGTCACCGAGGCGACGGACTGGTGGGGATGGGCCGCCACGCTCGCCTTCGCGGCATCCGGTGCGCCGCCGTTCGGACGAGGCCCGATGGACGTGGTCCTTGACCGCGTCAGGCACGGCCAGGCGGATCTGTCGGGCGTGGACCAGGGCCTGGTGCCACTGTTGCGAGCGGCGCTGTCGCCCATCCCGGCCGGGCGTCCTGCAGCCCACGAGGTCGTGCAAGCTCTGGACCGGTATGCCGCGAGGGCGTCATCGACGCTGCCCATCCCCGTGGCCGACGCGTCACCGACCATGAAATATTCGGTCGTGCCTCCCGCGTCTGCACCGGACCCCACTACCCCGGGGGCCCGGGCGGGCACACGGCGCCGGGATGCGACGCCGGACCCTCGAGCCACGCCGGACCCTCGAGCCGTGCCGGACCCTCGAGCCGTGCCGGACCCTCGAGCCGCTCAGCCGGCTCGCGTCGGGACCTTGCTGGCTCTGTTGGCCGGGGTGCTGGGTGTCGCAGCGATCTGGCCGGTGGTCGCGATTCTCGTGGTCGTCATCTGGTGCTGGTCCGCCCGGTTCGCAGACCGTTCGAACACCTGGCTCGTGATGCGACGCCACAGCCGCGGCCCACGACGCAGCGACATCCCGCTCGCAGTCGTGGTCAGCCCCTGGCAGCTCGTCGTCTCGGCGCTGGTAACGCTGATCGCCCTGACCATCCCTGCGGTCGTCGCGGTCGGCTCGACGTTGTCCGTCGCGCTGGTGTCCGGAGCCGTGGCTGGAGGCAACCCGCAGGCGGATCGGTCCATCCCGTTGGTCGTCGGTGGTTTTCTGGGGGTGCTCATGTGTTGGTGGGGGCCTGGTGGCGCGCGCCTGCAACGGGGTTCCCGAACCCTGCTCCGCGCCGTGACGTCTGGCAGAGGGGCCACGGAGCTCCTGGTGGCGATGTTCGTCCTGATCGGGGCTGGACTCGGGGCCTGGGCCTGGGTCCGAAACGGACAGCCCTCCTGGTGGCCGTGGTCGCCAGAGCACTTCGTGGCCCTGTGGCGTTCCTTCTGGTAGCTCCTCGACCCGGGAAGCTCACCGAGCTCACCGAGCCCGGGCGACCCTGAGCGGTACTCCGCCTGCCGGCCCCCAGATGGCGAGGGCCGCTCCGCAACCTCCGTCTTCGGACCACTATCCTTTGCTCAGCAAGCCGGAGTGGCTTAATGGCAAAGCAACCGCCTTGTAAGCGGTAGATTGCGGGTTCGATTCCCGCCTCCGGCTCTGAGCAGGGTACCCGGTCCCACGCGAACCCTGACTTGCATGCGGAGCCTGGTCTCCGTTTCCCGGACAGGCCTTGCAGGGTGTCGATTACGTGATCGACACCCCGGCGCGCGATAATGAGGAGGCCTCGCCAATGTATGAGATTGGCGAGGCCTCACTCTGTCGTGGTGTGACGCTCCCCGACTGAACGGTCAGTGCGGCAGGGTCCCCTCGCCCCGTCACTGGCGAGTCCAGCGGGCCGTCCCCGCCGGCTACAGGATCTCGTTTACTGTCCGTCGCCACCGCCCGTTACCGGGTGGCTACCTTCTTTTCTACGCCCGCTGCGGGTCGTTCGCAAGAGGTCGCAGGAGCCGCGAGGCGCAATCGTGAAAGGGCGCAGTCCGGCCCTGGCTTCCCGACTCAGCGCGGTGGCATGCGGAGGGCGCCGTCGAGCCGGATGACCTCGCCGTTGAGCATGCCGTTCTCGATGATGTGGGCAATCAACGAGGCGTACTCGCGGGGCCGGCCCAGGCGTGATGGGTGAGGCACCTGCGCCTCCAGTGCTGCGGTCACCTCGTCGGCCAGGCCGGCCAGCATCGGAGTCGCGAAGGTTCCCGGCGCCACGGTCACCACGCGGATCAGCTTGTCCGCCAGGTCCCGCGCGGCCGAAAGGGTGAGCGACACGATGCCGCCCTTGGAGGCGGCATACGCGGCCTGCCCGATCTGCCCGTCGTAGGCGGCGATGGATGCCGTCATCATGATGACTCCCCGGTCACCGTCAAGGGGCTCGTTGGACATCATGGCCGCGGCCGCCAGCCGGAGGACGTTGAAGGTCCCGACCAGGTTGATGTCGATCACGTTCCGGAAGTCGTCGAGGCTCATCGGACCGTTTCTGCCCACGACACGCCCTGGCGTGCCCACGCCTGCGCAGTTGACGACCACTCGCAGCTCTCCCAGCGCCAGGGCCGCCTCGATCGCCGCCTTCACCTGCGCCTCGTCTCGGACGTCGGCGGCACTGAAGCGGACCCTGGCGCCAAGCTCAGCGGCCAGTGCCTCGCCCGGGGAGGAGGGCAGGTCGACGATGAGCACGGCGGCGCCGCCGTCGTGCAGTCGGCGGGTGGTGGCCTCGCCAAGGCCTGAGGCGCCACCGGTGACAAGCGCCACCGTGGAGTTGTTGATCTGCAAGGGGTTCTCCTCGGATGTGGTCAGCCGCGGAGCAGCTGACGAGCGATGACGAGCCGTTGGATCTGGTTGGTGCCTTCAAAGATCTGGGTGACCTTGGCCTCACGCATGTAGCGCTCCGCAGGGAAGTCTCGGGTGTAACCGGCGCCCCCGAGCACCTGAACGGCATCGGTCGTGACCTTCATGGCCGCGTCCGTGCAGATGAGCTTGGCCACCGCGGCCTGCTTGCTGAAGGGCCGGCCGGCGTCTTTGAGGCGTGCCGCGTGCAGGTAGGTCGCCCGGGCTGATGTGACTGCTGCCTCCATGTCGGCGAGCAGGAAGGAGAGCCCCTGAAACTCGCTGATGGGCTTGCCGAACTGCTCGCGCTCCTTGCTGTATGACGCCGCCAGGTCAAGTGCCGCCTGTGCCAGTCCGGTTGCGGCTGCGGCGATTCCGAGACGGCCCGAGTCGAGAGCGTGCAGGGCGATCGCCATGCCCTGCCCCGGCGTGCCGATCATCCGCGCGGAGTCGACCACGGCATGGTCGAAGTGAACCTGCCTAACGGTGTCGCAGGACAGGCCCATCTTGCGCTCGGGTGTGCCGAAGGTGATGCCGTCGGTCTCGGCTGGGATGACGAAGCACGACAGCCCCTTGCTCGGGTGCTCATCGGTGCGCACGAAGGCGGTGTAGAAGTCAGCATGACCAGCATGGGAGATCCAGGCCTTGGTCCCGGTCACACTGAACGTCGAACCGTCCTGGCTGGGCGTCGCCCGGGTGGAGATGGCCGAGACGTCGCTGCCTGCCTGGCTCTCCGAGAGGCAGTAGCCGCCAAGCGTCCGGCCGCTGAGCATCGCGGGAAGCAGCTCCGCCCGTTGCCCTTCACTGCCGTACTGGGCCACCGGGAAACAGGTCAGGGAGTGCACCGAGACCCCGACGGCGACACTCATCCAGGCGGAGGCGATCTCCTCGACGACCTGGAGGTAGACCTCGTACGGCTGCCCGCCGCCACCATGCTCCTCGGCATACGGGAGGGAGAGCAGGCCGGACTGGCCCAGCAGGGCGAAAGTCTCGCGGGGGAACTGGGCTGCCTCCTCGGCGGCGCTCGCCACAGGAGCGAGCTGGTCGGCGCAGATCTCGCGGGTCAGGTCGATGAGGTCCTGGGATTCATCGGTGGGCATGAGTCGCTCTGCTGGCATGGCCGGAAGAATACTGCCTGAGCGCCACGCTAGCCTTGCGGGCTACCAAGCCGAATGGACAACAGTGACCCAAGCACCCCTGCATGATCCCGAAGCCCGAGGGTTCGCGAGCGACAACTATGCAGGTATCCACCCCGAGATCCTGGAGGCCATCGGGCGGGCCAACGGGGGACATCAGGTGGCCTACGGCGCCGACGTCTACACCCGGCACCTGCAGGACGTCTTCCAGCAGCACTTCGGTGCTGCCGCGACCTCCTTTCCGGTCTTCAACGGGACCGGCGCCAACGTCATCTCGCTGCAGGCGATGACCGAGCGATGGGATGCGGTCATCTGCGCCGAGTCCGCCCATATCAACGTCGACGAGTGCGGTGCGCCAGAGCGGGTCGGCGGGCTGAAGCTGCTCGCCGTCCCGACCGCCGAGGGCAAGCTCACCCCCGACCTGGTCGACCTGGCGGTGGGAGGACGTGGCGATGAGCACCGGGCCCAGCCGAAGGTCGTGTCGATCACCCAGAGCACCGAGCTCGGCACGCTGTACTCGGTGGACGAGATCGCCGCGATCGTCGAGAAGGCCCACGCCCTGGACCTGGCGGTGCACCTGGACGGTGCCCGGATCGCCAATGCCGCGGCCGCCCTTGACCTGCCGATGCGTGCCTTCACCACGGACGTCGGTGTCGATGTCGTCTCGTTCGGTGGCACCAAGAACGGGATGATGCTGGGGGAGTGTGTCGTGGTGCTCAACCCGGAAGCCGTGCGCGGGATGGTGTTCCTGCGCAAGCTGTCGATGCAGCTGGCGTCCAAGATGCGTTTCGTGTCAGTGCAGTTCGACGCCCTCTTGTCCGGCGACCTGTGGTTGCGGAACGCTGGCCACGCCAACGCCATGGCCGCCCGGCTCGAGGCTGCGGTCGGGGATCTGGACGGGGTCGAGGTGCAGCGCCCGGTCGAGGTCAACTCCGTGTTCGCGATCCTGCCTGCGAGCGTGACCGCACGGCTGCAGAGTCGCTACCCGTTCTATGTGTGGGACGAGAGCAGCGGTGAGGTCCGCTGGATGACGTCGTTCGACACGACAGATGCGGATGTTGACGGGTTCGCAGCGGCGCTGCGCAGCGAGATGGCGACCGGCCTCAGCGGCCGCCAGGCGGGATAGCCGAGCGCTGGTCAGCGCTCGAGCGGGGTGATCGCCGGCCGTTTGGCGGAGATGGTGTCGCCGGATGACCGGCCACGAATCCGGCGCTGCACCCACGGGAGGACATACTCGCGTGCCCACCGGGCGTTGGCACGAGCCGCGGCGGTTCGTGAGATCGGCGCAGCGGCTGGCAAAGGATCGGCCCAGCCGGCGTCCGGGGCCGTGAACCCCAGCGCGGCGAAGGCGTTCAGAGCCACCCGGCGATGACCCTCCGAGGTCAGATGGATGCGATCTGGCGCCCACATCCGCCAGTCGCGCAGTGCCGTCATTCCCCACAGGTCGATGACGTACGCGTCATGTCGCCGGGCGATGGACCAGATGTGCGCCGTATACGTCGAGGTCCGGCCCCGGCTCGCCTTGATCAGGGGCGCCTCACGGGGGTCCGTGGGGGTGGCGAGCAGGACGCCCGCCCCGCTGGCTCTCAGCTTGGCAACCGAGTCCTCGAGACGGGCTGCCAGAGCGTCGACGTCAGCTCTGGGTCGCAGGATGTCGTTGCCGCCGCCCACGATGCTGACCAGGTCCGGCGCCAGGGCGAGCGCGTCATCGACCTGCCGGCCGGCGATGTCGGCCAGGAGGCGCCCCCGCACGGCCAGGTTGGCGTAGCCGAAGGCGGGTCGTTCCGGCCCCGCCACCTCTGAGACCCCGGCCAGATGGGCGGCGAGACGGTCCGCCCAGCCGACATACTTGTTGGTGCCCTCGGGATCGAGGTCTGCCATTCCCTCGGTGAACGAGTCCCCGATCGCGACATAGCGGGTGAACCTATCGCGCGGGTGGTTTCGTGAGGGTGTCGGACAGGCTGTGGTGTCGTCATTCACGGCAGGCTCCAGATGATCGGCTCGGCGCCCTGTTGGCGCAGCAGGTCGTTGGCACGGCTGAACGGCCGGGATCCGAAGAATCCGAGGCGTGCGGACAATGGTGAGGGGTGCGGGCTCTTGATGCAGGGCACGTCCCCGAGAAGGGGCAAGGCGGACTGTGCGTCCTTCCCCCACAGGATGGCTACCAGGGGTCCTCCCCTGGCGGACAAGCCCGAGATTGCCGCCGCTGTCACGGCTTCCCACCCTTTGCCCCGATGGCTTCCGCTGACGCCAGGTTCCACCGTCAGCACCCTGTTGAGCAGCAGCACACCCCGGTCAGCCCACGGCGAAAGGTCCCCGTTTCTGGGAGAGGGAAGGTGAAGGTCTGTCTCGAGCTCCTGGTAGATGTTCTGAAGGCTGCGCGGGAGCGGGTGCAGGTTCGCGGGCACCGAGAACGCCAGCCCGACAGCGTGACCCGGGCTCGGATACGGGTCCTGGCCGACGATGAGGACCCGCACCGCTTCCAGGGGGTGGGTGAACGCCCGCAGGACCTGTTCGCCAGCCGGCAGGTATCCGCGGCCGGATGCGCGCTCCGCACGCAGGAAGGCTCCCAGGGCTGCCACCTGCGTGGTGACAGGGGCAAGCGCTGCCGCCCATGAAGGATGGACCAGGTCGGTGAGTGCGCGGGTCTTGGGCACTCAGCCAACCTACCCAACGTCTGGCCGTAGACTCCGCCCGTGCACGGATTCAGCTCAGATACCGAGGCCCTGGGCGAAGCGATCCTGAAGTATGTCGAGGACCGCATGCGGCTCCATCCGGTGCCGCTGGACACTCCGAGCACCCTGGAAGAGCTCCAGTCCGTGGCCGGCAGCACCATCACCGCCGACGGGATGGGCGGCCTGGCAGCGTTGAAGCTGTTCGGTGACGAGCTGGCACTGGCGTGCCTGTCGAGCGACCACCCCCGCTACCTTTCCTTCATCCCGTGCGCGCCGACCGAGGCCGCGGTGATGTTCGAGCTCGTCGTCGGCGCCTCGGGCATCTACGCCGGGTCCTGGCTCGAGGGCTCAGGGGCTGTGTACGCCGAGAACGTCGCCCTGCGCTGGATCGCTGACCTCGCCGGGCTGCCCGCGAGCGCAGGAGGCGTGTTCGTGCCCGGGGGCACGATCGGCAACCTGTCGGCACTGGTCACCGCCCGCTCGGCGGCGCGTGCCCGGCATGCGGCGTCCGGTTCGGGAGCGACCCGACCCGCCAGGGTCGCAGCCCACCGTGGGTCGCACTCATCGATCGAGTCCGCCTGCGACGTCATGGACGCCGAGCTGGTCGGGGTTCCGGGCGATGAGCACCAGCGGCTCACCGGCGGCCACCTGCGCACGGTGCTGGAGGCAGAGGGTCCCGAGACCTTCTTCGCCGTGGTCGCGACCGCCGGCACCACCAACTTCGGCGTCGTGGACGACCTTGAGTCCGTGGCGCGCGTCTGTCGCGAGTACGGCATCTGGCTGCATGTGGACGGTGCCTACGGCGGGGCAGGGCTGGCCGCGCCGACGGTTCGTCACCTTTTCAACGGGATCGAGCAGGCCGACTCGTTCATCGTCGACCCGCACAAGTGGCTCTTCGCGCCCTATGACTGCTGCGCCCTGCTGTACCGCGAGCCTGCTCTGGCGCGTGCGGCACACACACAGAAGGCCTCGTATCTCGATGTGCTCAACGATGCCGAGTGGAACCCGTCCGACTACTCGATCGGGCTGACCCGCCGGGCTCGCGGGCTGCCGCTGTGGTTCTCTCTGGCCACTCACGGGACCAGGGCTTATACGGCGGCGGTCGAGCGGACGCTGGAGGTGACGCGGTACGCCGAGGCTGAGATCGCCCGGCGCCCGTATCTTGAGGCGCTGCGTGAGGCCGACCTGTCCGTCGTGGTCTTCCGCCGGCACGGCTGGGAGCCCCGGGACTATCAGGCATGGAGTACCGCGATGATGCGTGAGGAGTTCGCCTTCGTCGTGCCGACCTCTCACGACGGGGAGACGGTGGCCCGCTTTGCCATCGTCAATCCCATGACCACAGAGGATGACATCGCTGCGATTCTGGACACGATGGCCTGAGCTCGGGCGATCGTGAGACCCTCGTCCCGGGTGAGACCCGCGTGTCGGGCGCACTGCGAGGTGAATGACATGGGTGTCATTCGGACGGTAAGATTGTGTTGAACGCACGCCACCTGGAGGCCCACATGGACGCCGCGACACAGATCGAGATCACCTCATCGGGTGAGCTGAGCAACCGTGACCGCGAGATCATCGCCTTCGAGCGTCAGTGGTGGAAATATGCCGGCGCCAAGGAACAGGCCATCCGCGAGCTCTTCGACATGAGCGCCACGCGCTACTACCAGGTGCTCAACACCCTGATCGACAACCCGGCTGCGCTGCAGGCCGACCCGATGCTGATCAAACGACTGAATCGACTGCGTGGCACCCGTCAGCGAGCGCGCTCGGCCCGACGGCTCGGCGCACAAGCCTGAGCACTCGGCCTGGCGACCCTGCCTGAGCGGCTGATCTGGGCTCGAAGCGGGCTGTGCATCCTGGGGGCAGAACCCGGTGCCCGTCCCCGGCATACCAGCGGGCATTTGCACTCGAGGGGGTCGAGTGCTAATCATTGGGTTAGCACTCTCACCAT
>JBDTWH010000119.1:0-15506 GCA_040006795.1 Actinomycetota bacterium
AGATCGCCGACCCGGACACCCGCATCGCCTCGGCCTACCGGGTCTACGGGATCCCGGCCCATTTCTTCATCGACAGGGCCGGAATCCTCCGCATCACCAAGACCGGCGGTCAAAGCCCCGAACAGATGGCCGCAGCACTCACCGAGATCAGTGGCTAACCGTAAGCCGTCTCTATCCCAGATGTGCCGACAGACGGATAGTGCTCGAAATCGCTCAAACAGATACTAGATGGGTGCAGACGAGTGCCGCGGTCACGCCCGGGCGACCACCAGGGACCAGAAGCGAAATGAGTCGTCCACGGGGGCCGGCCAGGGTCGGGCCCCTGCGTTTCGACACGGTGGTCACGCCCCCCACAGCCGCTGAACCCCACCGCAGCCCATCCGCAAATCAGGCCCTCAGCTCCTGGCGGAGGCAGGTCCACATGGCGACCGTGGGCGCGTCCGTTGGCGCGATCGCGGTCCTCGGGTCACTGATGCTCAGCTCGCACCAGGAGGCTTCGGCTGCGACGCCGGTCAGCACGGCTGCGCTTGCTGCCGCCGTCGTGGCCCACGGCTCACCCTCGCCCAGCAGCCCCGGCGGCATGCCCGGGATGGACATGCCGGGCATGGACGACGGTTACGGCAAGCCGTCAGAGTCTGCCCAAGACCGTCCCCTCGCGCCGGTCCTGGGCACCTTCGGTGGGGGGACGTCGGCGGTGCTGCTCACCGCTGGCTTGCTGCGCCGCAAGGATCGCGCCGCACGCGCGGCAAGGGAAGCCGCCCGTGTCATGGGTTTGAGCCAGAAGTGAGCCAGGACGTTCAGACGCGGACTGCTGACGAGTCCCATGTCGATCGCGCCGTCGACAGCCCTTCATCCGACACCGGCACGGACCCGGACGACGAGCAGTTCGCCTTGCTCGAGGGCGAGCCCCTGGGACGTGATCTGCTCAAGAACCGGCTCGTCTCCGCCGTGATGCGCAGCCGGTGGTATCCCGGCGCGTTCCAGATCCCGATCGCCGCCGTGTTCGGACTCGTCGCCTACCAGCTGCTTGCCGGACCACCCCGTCCCCATCAGAACGCGGGCACGGCCCTCATGTGGGTGTTGTGGTGGCCCGCGCTGCCGCTGGTGTACGTGCTGTTCGGGCGGTTCTGGTGCGCGGTGTGCCCCTTCGCGGCGCTGTCCGACTTCGTCCAGAAGCTCGTCGGTGTCAATCGACCGGTGCCGGCGTTCCTGAAGAAGTACGGCATCTGGGTCATCGACGCCACGTTCCTGGCCATCACCTGGGCCGACCACGTCTTCGGGATCGTCGGATCGCCGTGGGGGTCGGGAATCCTGTTGCTGCTGCTGACTTTCTCGGTCATCGTGTCCGGGGCCTTCTTCCAGCGGCGGACCTTCTGCCGCTATCTGTGCTTCCTAGGCGGGTTGTCCGCCAACTACGCCCGAACCGGGATGATTGCACTGCGCGCCAAGCCCGACGTCTGCCAGACCTGCACGGCCAAGGCCGCCTGCTACAACGGAACCGACACCGTCTCAGCCTGCCCGCTGTTCTCCTTCCCCCGCACCATGCAAGACAGCGCGAACTGCAACCTGTGCGCGAACTGCATCAAGGCCTGCCCCAACGACGCGATCACCCTCACGGTCCGCAAGCCCACCAAGGAGCTGTGGTTCCTGCGCAACCCCAAGATCGAGGAGTCGTTCCTGGCGATGGCGATCATGGGCATCGTCATCATCCAGAACGTCACCATGCTGACGGTGTGGGACGAGATGCTCGCCTGGGTCAACCAGGCCACCGGCATCACCAGCTACCCCGTCATCTTCACCGCCGTGTTCGCGATCGGTGTGTCCATCCCGGTCGCGCTGCTCGCCCTGGCGGCCAAGGTCGCGTCCCTGGGGAACGTGGAAAGCACCCTCAGGAACTTCGCCAGGTTCGGGTACGCACTGATCCCGCTCGACGTCGCCGCCCACGTCGCGCACAACCTGTTCCACCTGCTCTCGGAGGGCAAGTCCGTGTTCTACCTCGTCGGTGCTCTTTTCGGGGGGCAGGTCACAGGCTCCGCCGCGCTCGTGGGGAATGGGACGATCCAGGTGCTGCAGTTCACCCTGCTGGCCCTCGGACTGGCCGGGTCCCTGTACACAGCCCGACGGATCGCACACCGCAGGTATCTCACGCCGGCTCGCCGACGCTCCACGCTGCTGCCGTTCACGGCACTGATCGGGGTACTTGGAGCGCTGAACGTTGTCCTCTTCCTCTACCCCATGGCGCACCGGATGTAGGTCCCGGGGCACAATTTATGGCACCCAGCCAAGCTGCACGATCACCACGTCAACCACAAAGGATCCAGCGATGACCCCGACCAGGACAACACGCATGAAGAGCCACAGCCCTCGGCCGCGTAGAGGTCAGACACGCTTCATCGTTGGCGCCAGCGTCGTTGCCGCGCTCGCACTGAGCGGATGCAGCCAGGGCCCGCCGGAGCCAAAGATCGTCGCGGCCGGGACTCTGCCGGGCGAGCATGTCCACGGAATCAGCCGCGACCCCGGCAGCGGCAAGGTGAACCTCGCCACCCACGAGGGGCTCTTCGTGATGCAGCCAGACGCCAGCTGGAAGCAGGTCGGCCCCACCGTTGACCTGATGAGCTTCTCGATCAGCGGGCCGGGGACCTTCTATGCGTCCGGCCACCCGGGGGAAGGGGTCGACATGCCTGCACCCGTGGGCCTGATCAAGTCCACTGACGCCGGGAGCACCTGGAACGTCCTGTCCCTGGGGGGCGAGTCGGACTTCCACGCGTTGACCGCCTCATCGGCCGGCGTGATGGGGTTCGACGGAGCGCTGCGCGTGACGGCGGACGGGAAGAACTGGTCCCAGGGCGGCCTGTCTGCAGAGCCGCGGGCGCTGGCTTCGGCTCCGGACGGCTCGATCGTGCTGGCGACGACCGACCAGGGTCTGCTCAGCTCGACGGACGGCGGCAAGACCTGGGCGCCACTTGCCTCGGCACCACCGCTGTTCCTGGCCGCGTGGGCCGACTCCAAGACCATTGTCGGAGTCACCACGCAGGGGAGCCTCGCGATCAGCGCGGACGCCGGTCAGACCTGGACTACCGACCTTGCGACGGTCACCAGTGGTCAGGCGATCTCAGCCGACCGTGACAAAGCGGGCGTGCTGGAGATCCTCGTTGTCACTGACACGGGCGTCATGCAGTCGCTCGACGATGGAGCCACCATGTCCGAGCTGAAATCCTGACCAAGCGGTCATCTCGTCGTTAACGCCCCGAATCATCCGGTATTGCCCACGACGCCAAAATCGTTCAGGAACAGGCCATTCCGAGAGGGAATGGGAGATGGTTCGTAACTCTCGCGTGAACCTGGAAAGGCTCCTTGGCGTCCGGCGTCTGGCCGATCTGGTCACGGCGATGGGTGCAAGACGGTACGATCGATGGAATTAGTTGCCCGGGTGCATGGGGACGCACGGCCTTGAACTGGTTGCGTCGCGATCCCCTGAGGCCACCCCAAATGTGTGTTGCGCCCGCTGGAAATCGGTTGCGCCACCAGCAATAAGCGATGCTCGATATCGCCCAATTCATGCCTGAAAGGCACAGTTATTCTTTCAAGTTTCTATGTCAGTGGTCAGTGGCTCAGCGCCGAGGGAGGCGATCAGAGGGAGATCCGATGCCCCGCCGACGGAACGTTGGTGGCAACGGTGTCCGAGGGGACCCGGCCGGATGCAGTCAGGGCGATCCGCGCAGCCAGAGCGGCCTTTGACCAGGGCGACTGGCCACGGACTCCCGAGCTCGAACGAGGCACGCTGCTCCTGCGAGTGGCCGACCTGCTGGTCCGGGACAAGGCCGTCATCGCCAAGGCTGAGTCCCTGGACACGGGCAAGCGGCTGGCCGAGGCCGAGTACGACATCGATGACGTCGTCAGCTGCTTCCGTTACTACGGCGGTATAGCGGGCACGGACGCCGGCCGGGTGATCGACACCGGTCGCGACGACGCGATCAGCCGCGTGGTCCATGAGCCGGTCGGGGTCTGCGCCCTGATCACGCCCTGGAACTACCCGCTGATGCAGACCTCCTGGAAGGTGGCCCCGGCGCTGCTGGCCGGCAACACCTTCGTCCTGAAGCCCAGCGAGCTCACACCCTCCACCGCCATACTCCTCATGCATGTGCTCCAGGAGGCGGGACTGCCCGACGGCGTCGCGAACCTCGTCTTGGGCGCGGGCGCAGAGGTCGGCGCCGTGCTGGCCGAGCACCCGGATGTCGACCTTGTGTCGTTCACCGGTGGCCTGACCACCGGACGCACCGTGATGGCCGCGGCCGCCCAGAGCGTCAAGCGGGTCGCCCTGGAGCTGGGTGGCAAGAACCCCAACATCATCTTTGCTGACGCGGACTTCGAGACGGCGGTCGACTTCGCCCTCACGGCGGTGTTCCTGCACTCCGGGCAGGTGTGCTCGGCCGGGGCGCGACTGATCGTCCAGGACGACCTGCACGACCGGTTCGTCGATGAGGTCGTCCGCCGGGCCGACCTGATCCGCCTCGGTGGTCCTTTCGACGAGAAGGCCGAGACCGGCACGCTGATCTCGGCCGCACACCTGGAGAAGGTCGCCGGCTATGTCAAGGCCGGGCAGGCCGAAGGCGCCGTACTGCGATGCGGCGGCTCCCAGGCGCTGGACGGTGCACTCGCCGAGGGCTTCTTCTACCGGCCGACCGTTCTGGACGACTGCCACACCGGTATGACGGTCGTCCAGGAGGAGTCCTTCGGCCCGGTCATGACGGTCGAGCGCTTCACCGACGAAGACGACGCGGTCCGCATCGCCAACGACACGAGATACGGACTGGCAGGGGCGGTCTGGACCCAGGACGCCGGCAAGGCCCAGCGGGTCGCCGGCCGGCTGCGGCACGGCACGATCTGGATCAACGACTACCACCCCTACGTGCCACAGGCCGAGTGGGGCGGTTTCAAGCAGTCGGGTGTCGGGCGCGAGCTCGGGCAGGCCGGGCTGGCGGAGTACCGCGAGACCAAGCACATCTGGCAGAACATCCGCCCCGAGGCGCAGCACTGGTTCGGCGAGCCCTCCCGCCCGATCCCGCTGCCGACAACCGAGGAGAAGTCACCGTGACGACGCAGACCAGGCATGAGTCCCCCGACGCCGAACTCGTCGCCGACGCAACCGAACCCGTCGCCGGTGCGCACAAGGACAGCCCTGGCGGCGAGCAGCCGGCAATCTCGGTGCGCAACCTGTGGAAGGTCTTCGGGCCCGGCGCCGAGGACGTCCCGACCACCCCCGAGCTCGCCGCTCTGTCGCCTCGCGAGCTGATGGAGCAGACGTCGTGCGTGGCTGCCGTGCGGGACCTGAGCTTTGACGTCGCGCCCGGCGAGGTGTTCGTCGTGATGGGACTGTCGGGCTCCGGCAAGTCGACCCTGGTGCGCTGCCTGACCCGCCTGATCGAGCCGACCGCGGGCCAGATCTTCCTGCAGGGTGAGGACGTGCTTGCAGCCAACGAGAAGTCGCTGCGTGACCTGCGGCGGCGCAAGGTCTCCATGGTCTTCCAGCACTTCGGCCTGCTGCCGCACCGGCAGGTCATCGACAACGTCGCCTACGGGCTGGAGATCCGCGGTGACAGCAAGGCCGAACGGACGAAACGGGCCCGCGAGGTCATCGACCTCGTCGGGCTCTCCGGGAACGAGCACTCCTACCCCGACCAGCTGTCCGGCGGTATGCAGCAACGGGTAGGCCTGGCCAGGGCACTGGCCGGCAAGCCCGAGGTCCTGCTCTTCGACGAACCCTTCTCCGCCCTTGACCCGCTGATCCGGCTCGACATGCAGAACGAGATCATCCGGCTCCACAAGGAGCTCGGCAAGACGATGGTCTTCATCACCCACGACCTGTCCGAGGCGCTCAAGCTCGGCGACCGGATCCTCATCATGCGTGACGGCGAGATGGTTCAGGTCGGCACCGGACCCGAGCTGGTGGGCGCACCCGCAAACGACTACGTCCGCGACTTCGTCAAGGAGATCCCCTTCTCAGGCGTCCTGACGCTGCGCTGGATCATGCGCCCGGCCAAGCCCGGGGAGGTCCTCGACGGTCCTGAGCTCGGTCCGGACGTCGTGGTTCACGAAGCGGTGCGGCTGGTGCTCGAGGCCGACGCCGTGGTGAAGGTCGTTGAGAACGGCGTCCTGCTCGGCGTCGTCGGCGACCACGAGATCGTTCGAGTGATCGCCGGCTGATGACCTCCATCACCATCAACCACGCCAAGATCCGGCTCCCGCGCTGGAGCGCCGCCGTGCTGGTGGTCATCGCCTGGCTGGTCGGCTTCGCGGCACTACGAGGCCGCGACACGCTGACCCTGGCACAAGCCGAGCTGACCCCCATCCAGACACAGCTCAACCACCTCAACGACGCGGTAGGCGCGGGGCGCAGCACCAACCCGCTGTTCCTCTACTTCTTCGACCAGATCCGCGCGGTCATCGACGTCATGGCGACCTTCATGCAGCAGCTCATCGCCCATCCCGCGCTGGGGCGCCCGGTTCCCCTCATCGGCTGGGTCGGGGTGGTGGCGCTGGCAGCCTTCGCGTCATGGGCCTTCGGCAATCTCAAGGTGGCCGTCCTGGCTGCCGCCGGGCTGACCTTTCTGGGCATGCAGGGGCTGTGGAGCCAGAGCATGGAGACCCTGGCCCTGACCGCGACGGCGGTGATGCTGTCACTGCTGGTCGGGATCCCGATGGGCATCTGGGCCGGGCTCTCGGACCGGGTCAACGCGATCATGACCCCCTTCCTGGACTTCATGCAGACGATGCCCACCTTCGTCTACCTCGCACCTCTGACCCTGGTCTTCCTGATCGGTCCGGCCTCCGCGGCCATCGCCACCCTCATCTACGCAGCGCCACCGGTCATCCGGATCACCGCGCACGGCATCCGCGGAGTGCCCGCCGAGACGCTCGAGGCGGCTGACTCCATGGGGTCCTCACGCTTCCAGCTGCTGACCAAGGTCATGCTCCCGATGGCCAAACGCACGATCGTCATCGGGATCAACCAGACCATCATGGCCGCGCTGTCGATGGTAACCATCGCGGCGCTGATCGACGCGCCAGGCCTGGGCCGCGTCGTCCTGAGGGCGCTGCAGTCCCTGGATGTCGGAACGGCCTTCAACGCCGGGCTCTCGATCGTGGTCATGGCCATCGTGCTCGACCGCGTCACCACCGCAGCCAGCGTCCGCAGCGAGCTGGCGCGCCGCAACCCCGGGGGTCGTGCCAACAGGCTTCGCCGCCCGGCGCTGGTGGTCGGAGCCGTGGTCTCCGCGGTCTGCGTCTACCTGTCCTCCACGTACGTCTGGGCCTCGCAGTTCCCCGCCAGCCCGGATCTGGGCAGCCCGATCATCCGGACCGCCGGAACGATCTCGGACTGGGTCCAGCTGAACTTCAGCGGAGCCACGAACTCCCTCAAGGACACCCTGACCTACAAGGCCCTGAACCCGTTCCAGATGCTGCTGACCGACTCGCCCTGGTGGCTGGTCTCTGCTGTCATCATCGCGCTGGCGCTGATCGTCGGCAGCCGACGGGCGGCGATCGGGGCAGCGGGCTGTCTCGCGGTGATCGTCGGCACCGGTCTGTGGTCGCACGCCATGAGCACGCTGGCGGCGACCCTGATCGCCACGGTCGTGGTGATGTCGCTCGGACTGGTCCTCGGCGTCCTCATGGGTCGCAGCCCAAAGGCAGACCGACTGATCCGGCCCACCCTTGACGCGGCCCAGACGATGCCGGCCTTCGTCTACCTCGTGCCGTTCGTCGCCCTGTTCGCAGCCAGCAGGTTCACCGCCATCGTGGCGGCGGTCGTCTTCGCGGCCCCCATCACGATCAAGATCGTCGCGGACGGGATCGCGGGAGTGTCCGAGACGACGATCGAGGCGGCCACGGCCGCCGGGTCGAGCCGGTGGCAGATCATCACCAAGGTCCAGCTCCCGATGTCCATGCGCTCGATCGCCCTGGCCACCAACCAGGGGTTGATCTACGTGCTCTCGATGGTCGTGGTCGGCGGACTGGTGGGGGCCGGCGCCCTCGGTTATGACGTCGTGGCCGGCTTCCGGCAGATCAGCCTGTTCGGCAAGGGCCTTGCCGCGGGACTGGCCATCGTCATGCTCGGCATCATGCTCGACCGGGTGACCCAGGCCGCAGCCAGGAAGGCAGACGTCACCAGCCAAGGACACCACTGACTGCTGAGGCCCAGGTCCCGGTGGGGACCTTCGTCACCTCGAGGCGGTCACTCTGACCGCTCGCCGCACGATTCCCGCAAGATCAACGAAAGAGGGCAGCACACGATGAGCACATTCCTGACCAAGGTCACCAAACCGGCCGGAGCAATCGCGGTGCTGGCTGCGGCAGCCCTCTCGCTGAGTGCCTGCGGCGGAGGCAAGATCGGCGACACCGCTGCAGCAGGTACCGGCGGCGACGGCGTCAAGTGCGGCCAGTTCAACCTGGCCGTCAACGCATGGGTGGGCTACGAGGCCAACGCCGCCGTGATCGCCTACGTGGCTGAGAACAAGCTCGGCTGCACGGTCAAGAAGAAGAACCTCGACGAGCAGGTCTCGTGGCAGGGCTTCTCCACCGGTGAGGTCGATGCCGTCGTGGAGAACTGGGGGCATGCCAGCCTGGCCAAGAAGTACATCACCGATCAGAAGGTCGCCCAGGACGCAGGTCTGACCGGCAACCTCGGCAAGATCGGCTGGTACGTGCCGCCATTCCTGGCCAAGGCACACCCGGACATCCTGGACTCCAAGAACCTCAACAAGTACGCCTCCCTCTTCAAGACCAGCGAGTCCGGTGCCAAAGGTCAGCTCCTCGACGGCGACCCGGGTTTCGTCACCAACGACGCAGCCCTGGTCAAGAACCTGAAGCTGGACTACAAGGTGGTCTTCTCCGGGTCCGAGGCGGCCCTGATCACGAGCTTCCGCCAGGCCGAGCAGAACAAGAAGCCGATGATCGGGTACTTCTACGAGCCGCAGTGGTTCATGACCGAGGTGCCGCTCAAGAAGGTCAGCCTGCCCGCATACACCAAGGGTTGCGACGACGTCGCCTCCAAGGTGGCCTGCGACTACCCGCTGTACCACCTGAACAAGGTGGTCAGCACCAAGTTCGCGACCTCGGGCAGTCCGGCATACACGCTGGTCAAGAACTTCACCTGGACCAACGACGACCAGAACCTGGTCGCGAAGTACATCGCGGTGGACAAGATGTCCGCCAACGACGCCGCCAAGAAATGGGTCGACGCCAACCCCGACAAGGTCACAGCCTGGCTTGCCGGAACCGGAGTGAGCTGATAAATGACCTCCGCCAAACACAGCTACGTCATCGTCGGAGGCGGCTCGGCCGGCTGCGCGCTGGCCAACCGCCTGTCCGCGGATCCGGCCAACAAGGTCCTGGTCCTCGAGGCGGGGCACAACGACTGGCGCTGGGACCCGTTCACCAACATGCCGGCGGCACTGCCCTACCCGATCGGCAGCCGCTTCTACGACTGGAAGTACGAGTCCGAGCCCGAACCGCACATGTTCGGCCGCAAGGTCGCGCACGCCCGCGGCAAGGTGCTCGGTGGCTCGAGCAGCATCAACGGGATGATCTTCCAGAGGGGCAACCCGCTGGACTATGAGCGCTGGGGCGCCGACACGGGCATGGAGACCTGGGACTACGCCCACTGCCTGCCCTACTTCAACCGGATGGAGAACTGCCTCGCGGCAGACCCGGCAGACCCGTTGCGTGGTCACGACGGGCCTCTCGTCCTGGAGCGTGGACCGGCAACCAACCCGCTGTTCGAGGCGTTCTTCACAGCCACCGAGCAGGCCGGCTACCCGCGCACCGAGGACGTGAACGGGTACCGCCAGGAGGGCTTCGCACGCTTCGACCGGAACATCAGCCGGGGCCGGCGGCTCTCTGCTGCCCGGGCCTACCTGCATCCGGTCATGGACCGCCCGAATCTCGAGGTGATCACCCGGGCCATGGTGACCAAGGTGCTCTTCGAGGGCAAGACCGCCGTCGGCGTCGAGTACCACCGCGGGCGGGGGGCGACCCGGCGGGTCAGGGCCGACACGACCATCCTGTCCGGCGGCGCCATCAACTCCCCACAGCTGCTTCAGCTCTCAGGGGTGGGCAACGCCGACGAGCTGTCCCGGCTCGGGATCGACGTGGTCCATGACCTGCCAGGCGTCGGACAGAACCTGCAGGACCACCTGGAGGTGTACATCCAGTACGCCTGCAAGCAGAAGGTCACCATGCAGCGGTACCTGAAGCACCGCTACAAGCCGTGGCTGGGAGCCAACTGGCTGTTCCGGCGCAAGGGCCCGGCGGCGACGAACCACTTCGAGGGCGGTGGCTTCGTCCGCAGCAACGAGGACGTCGGGTACCCCAACCTGATGTTCCACTTCCTGCCCATAGCCGTCCGGTATGACGGGTCGTCCCCTGACGGTGGCGAGGGCTACCAGGTGCACGTCGGGCCGATGTACTCCGATGCCCGCGGGTCGGTGAAGATCACCAGCAAGGATCCGGAGACGCATCCTGCCCTTCGGTTCAACTACCTGTCCACCGAGCAGGACCGCCGAGAGTGGCTCGAGGCCGTGCGGGTCGCCCGCACCATCCTCACCCAGCACGCCATGGACGAGTTCAACGACGGCGAGATATCTCCCGGCGCGTCGGTGCAGACCGACGAGGAGATCCTCGAGTGGGTGGCCAAGGACGCGGAGACCGCCCTGCACCCGTCGTGCTCGCTGCGGATGGGCGTGGACGAGATGTCGGTGGTGGACCCGCTGACCATGGGCGTGCATGGTCTCGAGGGGCTCAAGGTGGTGGATGCCTCGGTCATGCCGTACGTGACCAACGGCAACATCTACGCGCCGGTGATGATGGTGGCAGAGAAGGCTGCCGACCTGATCCTGGGCACGACGCCTCTGCCGCCGTCCGAGGCGGAGTTCTACCGGCATCACGTGGCCTCCTGATCCTCTCCGCCGGGAACAGGTACTGGCGCGTGGGCGGGGCCCGAAGTGGTCGGCCCTGAAGCTGTCATGGTTTCCGGATGTCAACGGTTGTGATCCGCACGCTCCCACCAGAAAGCGGTGGCTATGCTCGCCGTCGCCCCGACCACCAGGACCCCTGCGATGCTCATCGGGCCGGGGCCTGCCTGGTCGGGACCGGCCACGCCGCTGAGTAACGAGGGCACCGACCACGGGAACCACGCGCCGAAGCCCAGCGCGGCGATCACCTGGGCCGCGAACAGGCTGACAAACATGACCGCGACAGCGGCGAGGTAACCCCGGCCGACACTGGCCGCGAGCCCGTAGGTCGTGGCCAGTGCCACGGTCAGCACGGTGGTAGCCAGCACAGTCCCCAGCCCGCGCAGCGCGGTGTCCGCCGACCAGCCGGGCAGCCCAAGGAGGGCCCCGAGCAGCAGGCTGAACACGATGAGCTGGGCCGTCAGGAGCAGGCACCAGCAGGCGGCGACGACCAGCTTGGCTGCAACCACTGCGACCCGTGAGGTCGGCAGGGCCAGCAGATCCTTTGCTGTGCGGTCGGAGAACTCGCGGCCGAACAGCCAGATGAGGACCAGGCCGAAGACGAGTAGCCCGCCGACGGCGGCGATCTGTGCGGTGAAGGCGAAGTAGCCGGCCCAGTCTGCGGTCCCCCCGGTGAGCTGCGCCTTGGCCCCGAGCAGCCCCAGCGATCGCGCACGCTGCGGGTTCTGCAGGACGAACATGAAGAACCCGCCGACCAGACCGGCCACGCTGAACGCGGCAAAGGTCATCCAGGGCACCAGGGAGCGCCGAACCTTGAGCGTCTCAGCCCACACAGCGGCAGCAATCTCACCGAACACGAGTAGCCTCCCGGCTGACCTGGCCGGCGATGGAGCCGACCAGCCGCAGGAAGTAGGTCTCGAGGTCCTCTTCGACGACCGCGATCCTGGTCGGCGGCACGCCGCCGCGAACCAGAGCCACGGCCACCAGCTCAGGGTGCTCGAGCGCACTCACGTCCTCGAGCACCAGCGCCGGGCTGCCCCCGAGAACCGGACCACCAGCCGGGTCGAGGGCTTCCAAGCCGCTCTCGCGCAGAACCCGCGCGGCCCCGACGATGTCGCGGGCACCCACCTCAAGGCAGGTGTGAACCCGCGACGCAAGCGCGTCGGCGTTGAACTCATCGACCAGCCGGCCCTCATGCAGGACGCCGATGCGGGTGGCGACCCGGGCGACCTCGCCGAGACGGTGACTGGACAGGAACACCGTCATGCCGTGGTCGCGGGCCAGGTGCACCAAGAGGTCGCGGACCTCCACCACGCCAGCGGGGTCGAGGCTGTTCACCGGTTCGTCCAGCAGGAGCAGCGACGGGCGGTGAAGGAACGCCTTGGCCAGTCCGAGCCGCTGAACGTTACCCAGCGACAGGGCCCGTGCCCGACGGCCTGCATAGGGGCGCAGGCCGAACAGGTCGATCGCCTCGTCGACGCATGAGCGGTTTTCGACCTTGCGCAACCGACGAACGACCTCGAGGTTCTCGCGGACAGTGAGCTCAGGGTAGGCAGAAGGAGACTCCACCAGGTAGCCGACCTGGGACCACACGGAACGGTCGGTCACGCGCCGCCCGGTCACCTCAAGACTCCCGGCCGTGGGACGAACCATCCCCAGCAGCATACGAATCAGGGTGGTCTTGCCAGCGCCGTTGAGGCCCAGCAGGGCATAGACCTCACCGGCCTGAACGTCCAGGGTGACATTGTTGACGGCGACGACATGGCGGTAGCGCTTCGACACGCCCCGGACGGTGATGACTGGCGGGCTCATCCGTGGGGCCTGCTCGTCAGATGACCCAGTGCCGCGAAGGCCGCATCAACGTGGGAGGGCAGGTCGCCGCCATCGCGCGCCCATCGCCCTACGGCAACCTCGAGCGCGGCTGCACAGGTGGAGGCGGCCACCTCGGCGTCGAAGTCTTCGTGGCCGCGACCGCTGCGCTCTGCCAGGACACCCCTCAGGTGGGTGACAAGGCTGTCCAGCTGTTCGCGAGAGCGCGCCTTCAGCGCGGGCACCGACAGTATCAACGCGGTGCGCTGGCGGATCGGCGCCACGTCACCTTGGTAGACGTCGGCAAACGTGTCGGCAAGTCCTCGTCGTACGGCTGTGAGCGGCGACTCGTGGGCGGGGCGGGCGCGGATCGCTTCAGCGATCATCGGGTCGTAGCCATCCTGGAGGACGACGTCCTCCTTGGTGGCGAAGTAGCGGTACAACGTAGCCGGAGACACCTCGGCGGCGGCGGCGATCTGTTCGCACGTCGTGGCGTCATACCCCCGGCTGGCGATGAGGCGCAACGCCTCTCGCTGGATCGCCTCACGGGTCCGTTCCTTCTTACGCTCTCGCAGACCAGACATCGCGAACAGCCCTTTCAGAGAGTAACTCTGATATGAGAGTATCTCTCATTAGCTGCCTGTCAAGGCACGAGACCCAGGCCCTGCGGGCGACCTTTGGCGCGCGGCTCAGGAACCCGGCGTCGTCGTCACCTTGTCTTCGCGTACGACAGGCTCAAGCTGCCTGCGTATGCCGGAAAGCTTGCCCGGGAAGTGCTGGTCACGTCATAGCCCAAACCGAACGCCTCGACATAGTCCAGGTAGGTCGTGATCTCCGGGCTCCTGCCCAGCGCCTCGCGCATGGCCGACTGGTCGCCGATCGCCTGGATGACATACGGGGGCGAGTAGACCCGACCCTGCAGGATGACGGTGTTCCCCACGCATCGCACGGCGCTGGTTGAGATGACGCGCTGGTCCATCAACATCATCGCCTCCGCGCCTCCGGCCCACAGCGCGTTGACCACGTTCTGGATGTCCTGCTGGTGCACGATGATGTCATCGACGCTGAAACCCTCGGGCAGGCTCGCGGCGGTGAGCTTGGCGTCGTCGAGCGTGACTGTCAGGGCCGGCCCGGTCACCGCCTGGGTGCCGACGACGGGCGCGAGCTTGGCGGCGGCGGCGCGCAGTCGGGCCACGACAACGCTCCTGGGCGCCTCTCGTGCGGTGAGGGCGTCCACCTGGTCCTGCAGACGCTGCACCTTCGCGGTACGGTCGCGCACCAAACGGTCCTTGGAACGGACGAGCTCGACCAGGGCGGTGCGTCCTGAGCGCAGGTCGGTGCTCGACGAGGTCTGCGTGCTGGTGGCGAACAGCACCCCGACCGCGGCTACCACAAACGCTACTAGGGCAGCCCAGACCGTGAGTCGACGGCGCCTGCCCGGTCGCGGTCGTGGCGACAACTGCGCGAGCTTGGCCTGGTCAGGGTGTTGCGGCTGACTTACTCTCACGAACCGGCCGGTGCGTCACTGGCGTGGCACCTCAGCGGGACGGGGCATGTGGCATGGGTGATGACGTGCTCCCCGACTGAGCCAGACAGCATCTGAGTATCCGCGGTCTTCATGTCGTCATTCCGGCCCTCAGTGGCGGCCATGGCTACCAGCCGAGACGGGCAGCTGTGTCGACGCTGGGTGTGGCTTCGCCAGCGGCTTCGGCGAAGGCGTTGAGCGCGGCGACGACGTCATGGCGGCCCTCTTGAGGCATCGCGGCGACAATGGCTGCGATCTCGGCGCGCCGTCGTTCCGTGACCTCGCGGACCAGGCGTGTCCCTTCGCGGGTCAGGCCGATGAGGACCTCTCGCCGGTCTGCCTTGTTCTCTTCGCGGGTCACAAGGCGGGCGGCGATGAGGCGGTCCACCATACGAAGGGCGGTGGAGGGGGTGACACCCAGTCGTTCGGCAAGCTGGTTCAGCCGGGTGTCGCCATGGCCCTCCAGGACGACAAGGGTGCGGAACTGGGTGATCGTGACCGCGTCCTCAACCTTCGCCAGGGAACGGACAGAGGCCCCGACCAGCGCGCGCGAGGCCGTCAGAAGAGCGGAGACCAGCTCGTCGGCGCCGTCGTCGTCTTCGGTGTCAGCGGCGTTGCCTCGCACAGGTGCCGTGATCACAGTGCTCTCCTCGGGTCGTCTTCTGGCCGGTCAGGTTGTCAGGTTAAGGCCGGGGGCGGTATGCCAGCGGCTCACCCCTGGATGGGCCGGCTGCCGAACATCTCGGATTTCGTAAGTGAGAGCAATTGTTGCATACTACAAGTCATGAGTCATATCCTGTCACCTTCCGGGCCCGCACCAGTACTCCGTCGAGCCCCCAGGATGGCAACGCTCGTGCTACAGCACGGTCGTGCCAGGCTCGCCACGCAGCTTCGATCGTCGAACTCGGGCTTGATGCTGCTTGCGGTGCTGGTCGGACTGGGGGCCGGTGCCGGTGCGGTCGTCTTCCGCTGGCTGATCAGCACCTTCACCCTGCTGCTGTCCGGCCACGCGGACTACTCCCTGGCCGGCCATGCCGCCCACCCGGGGCTGCCAGGTCTGGGGCGCTGGTTCGTGATCGGGGCACCGGTTGTCGCCGGGTTGCTGTACGGGCCGCTCGTGCACTTCTTCGCCCGGGAGGCACGCGGCCACGGCGTGCCCGAGGTGATGTACGCCGTGGCCCGCAAGGGCGGCCGGATCCCGC
>JBDTWH010000120.1:0-5328 GCA_040006795.1 Actinomycetota bacterium
GGTGGTTGCTGCTGCTCGGTCTGGCGGCCGGAGAGTCCGGTGCGGCCCTCGACGCAGGGGTGGGGCAGATCCTGGCCGACCGCGGCTGGCGCACCCACGGCACCTCGGGGGTCAGCGCGTCGGATGCGCGCCGCGGCTCACGGTCGACCCTTGACGTGGTGGAGTCAATGGCAGGCGGACACCGGGCCGTCGACCCCGCGCTCGTCACACGATTGGCCCGAGCCACACTGCTCGGTGTCACCAACACCGCGTGAACGCGCCGATCGTTCGCGCGCGTTTCGGATGCTGACCAGGGGGTGCGCCGATCCGCCGGGACTTCGCGCTCGGGCGCCGGGCGGACCTGCCCCTTTTCGCCGCGAGAGGGGCGATGACCTCTGGCGTGTTTACCGGATCTGGCGATGAGCGGACGTCCGCTCATCAGGGCTTTGCCGGTGATAATTCGGACATGAGTGCCTACCCGTGCCTGTCGCACAAACGGCCTGCCCTCGGCCGCGGGCTGCCGGTATCTGGTGTTTGGTAGACAAGGATGCGGCTCGAGGATCGCGGTTGCTTGCTGGGGGTGCCGGTTTCTGTCAGCCGACCCCCGCGATGGGGCGTCGGCTCGGGGTCGTCGGTTCACTGGTCGAGAGTGGGCCGGTTGCCGAGCCAGTAGTCGAACTCGGGCATGGTCTGATGAAGAAGCCGTGCCCATGGGCGCAGCCCGGCCGGATCAGCCCGGTGTAGCGACCCCGGCTTCGACGCTGATGGTGGAGGCGACAGGGGCTGCTGCCCGCGCGTCGTCCGTCATGGGCAAAACGACGGACCGTCCAGCTGCAGCTCGTCGATGGCAGGTCGCGCGGGTAGCTCAGCGAGCTGCAACCGGTCAGAAATATTGACCGCACGGACTACCGCGAACTGGGTCGCGCCGCTGACCGGCATCGGCAAATAGTGGCCATCTTCGGCGAGCTGTTCACGGTCGATGGCGGTCGCGGTGTCGGGGCTTGGGAGTCCGCCCAACACCTTCGCTGACCCGTTCCGACGTTCTGGCCCGGCCGCGACTGGGCTTGCTGATGTTGCGCGATGCGCTTTCGAGAACATTGGCCAGATAGGGGGTCGAGGCCGATGCCCTGCCGAAGTGGTGCGGCAGACGGCATACGACGCGGGCGTTCAGGTCTCGCTGTCCTGGCGGAAGCGGGCCACCCGCTCGTGCGGCTGGCTATCAGATCGCGCACACCGATTGTGTGGCGACCTACAAGGCGATCGGCCTTGGCCTCGACCCGGCCGGGTCCCTCAGCTCGCCGATCTTCGGGATCGCATTCGCGGCTGAACACGGCCCCCGCGGGTCCTGAAATGGCCGAACGGCCGATGGGGCGTTGGCTGAACAGTCGATGGCCCAGCCAAGTTCCAAGACTTGACTGTCATTTGTTATCGAAATGGTCAAGTTCACGTGGGAATGTCCCACAAATCTGGAGGTTCGAAGTGCCCAAGTTCACCAGGAAGACCGTGGCCGTAGCAGCGACGCTTCTTCTCTTCGGCGGAGGCGCGGCCTTCGCCTACTGGACCACAAGCGGCTCCGGCTCCGGCACCGCAACGACCGGCACCAACAACCCGGTCACCATCAACCAGACGACCGTCATCCCCGGCATGTATCCCGGGCAGGCTGCGGTGACGCTGGCCGGAACTTTCAATAACTCCAACCCGGGCAACGCCTATGTCACCGCAGTGACCGCTCCCAGTTACGCCATCGACGCCGCTCACGTGACCGCTGGATGCACCGTCGCCCAGGGCAACTACGTGCTTGGCGGCACAGCCACAATCACGGGCAACGACGTTGCCCCCGGCACCCCCGCCGTGGGGAGCTCCTGGACCGGCCTGACCATACAGATGGTGAACCTGGGAACCAACCAGGACGCCTGCAAGGGCGCGACGGTCACGATCACCTACGCCAGCAGCTGACCTAGCAGCGTGACAGGAGGAGGGGGAGCGGCGACAAGCCCCTCCCCCTCCGCCACGTCAGTAGCCTGACGATGGCTATACCCGCCGCCGACGCGTCCAGGAGGCCCAGATGAGCAACGTTGCGCGCAGACGCTTCGTGCTCGGCTGTGTCTTGGCCGTGCTCATCCTGGCCCTCATTCTCTTCGTCTCCCGTGGCCCGATCTCCGACAAGACCGATGCCGGCGCAGGGGCAGGGGGCGCTACCGCTCTGGTGGGCTCCGCCGGGTCTTTCACCATCAGGGGGAACACCACCGAGGCGATCTCACCCGGTGTCAAGGCATCGCTGGACCTGTTGCTGACGAACCCTCACGCCTTCCCCATGTCGGTCACCGACCTCAACGTCAGGGTGCAGAAGGTCAGTGCGCCGAATGCGGACGACGCTCATCCCTGCGCCGTCGGTGACTTCGCCGTGGACCAGGCTTCGGCCACGGCCAAGATCACCCTCACCGCCCGTTCCACGACTGCACTCAGCGGCCTCGGCCTCGCGCGCACGACCTGGCCTCAGGTGGGCATGTTCAACCGGCTGGCTAACCAGGACGGGTGCAAGGGGGCCTCGCTGACCCTGGCCTACACCGCGTCCGGGACGCTGACGCAGTGATGAGCCCGCGCATGGCCAGGCGGACAATCCAGATCGGCTCCCTCGCGCTTGACATCCACCAGGCAACCTTGGGTTCCGCCGTCGTGGACCGTACCCCGCCGGTCACGGCCAACGATGCCCTGATCGTGGGCCAGTGCGCAGCAAACGCCTGCCATAGCGTCGGCGCCGCGCTCTCCCTGGCTGCCGGCCCATGAGCCGCGGGCGACCCGGAACTCTGCGCCTCGGGCACGGCCGACGGCTCACCCGGGCGAGCTGGAGCATGCTGAGGGTCCTGGTCGCAATTCCTTTCGTCCTGGTCCTCACGGAGGGCGTGGCCGGGGCGTACTGGACGACCTCCGGGGCGGGCACAGCGAGCGCAAGTACGGGAACCATCAACGCCCCTACCGCAGTGGCGGCGACCAACACCCCCGGTACGGCGCTTGTGGCGGTCAGCTGGACGAACTCGACGCCAGCCGCAGGCCTCAGCCCCACCGGCTACTACGTCACCAGGGTGCGAAACTCTGACGGCGCGACATTCGGCGCCTGCGGCAGCAGCCCTGCCTCCCCGACCGCCACGACACCCTGCAACGACACCAGCGTTCCCGACGGCGCCTTCCATTACACGGTCACTGGTGTACGGGCCTCCTGGACCGCGACCAGCGGCTCGAGCAACAACGTCACCGTCGCCTCAGACGTGACGGCCCCGTCGGTGACCGTGAACCAGAAGGCGGGCCAGGCGGACCCCACGAACGCGCTGCCGATGCTCTGGACGGTGACCTTCAGCGAGACGGTCACCGGGTTTGACACCAATGACCTGACCCGGGGTGGCACCTCGACGGGTGGAGCCGTGACTGTGACAGGGGCCGGCGCGAACTATGAGATCTCACTGTCCGGTACGCCGACCAATGGGTCGACCACCTTCGCGATCGCGGCGAACCGGGCGCAGGACCTGGCCGGCAACACCAACACCGCCTCCACCAGCAGCGACAACAGCATCACCTACGACACCACCGCCCCGACCGTGACGGGCGTGTCCTCAACACTGGCCGACGGCAGTTACAACGCAGGTCAGGTCGTCCCGGTCACCGTCACCTTCAGTGAGATCGTGACGGTGACCGGAACCCCGCAGCTGACGCTGAGCTCTGGGACGCCGGCCACGACCGCAGTCAACTACACCTCCGGGACCGGCACGAACGTGCTGACGTTCAACTACACCGTCGCCGCGGGCAACACCTCCACGGACCTTGACTACGCCGCGACGACTTCGCTGGCCCTGAACGGCGGCACCATCCGGGACCTGGCAACCAACAAAGCGACGTTGACGCTGGCCGCCCCCGCGGCGCCGGGCTCGCTGGGCGCCAACAAGAACCTGGTCATCGGCAGCTGCACACCGTCAACCGTCAATCTCACCACCGATGCCGATACGTACATCGATGGGATCAACACCACCAACTATGGCACCAGCACAGTCCTCAAGATCTGGACGGACAACCTCATAAGCAGGCGGATCCTGATCAACTTCCCCATGCCGGCCATCCCTGCAGGCTGCAGGATCACGTCGTCCACGCTGTCCATCACCCGGAGTTCGGCCGCCAAAACGGGCGCCGTGGTAGCCCACAGCGCATCAGCATCATGGGCCGAGGGAACCGCGCACGGCAAGACGCTCCCAGCCTTCACGGGCACCGCGGTGACCAACACAGGTACCGACGCAACGCCGTCGTTCCTGGTCACAACCTTGGTACAGAACATGTACCCGAGCTCCAATTTCGGCTTCGTGATCAAGGGCTCCGTCGAGGACGGAAGCCAAGTAGATATCAGCTACTTCAGCAGGGAATCCGCTGGCACGAAACCGAACCTCTCGATCACCTTCGGACCCTAATAGCCCGAGGTATCAGTTTCGGTGTGGGTCGAGTGGCTTCGCCCGGCGCTGGCCCGGCTGACCGACCGTGCACGGTGCCCTCAAAAGAGAGGTCGGCAAAGTGAGCCCAGCTCGCTCACGCGTCACCTAAGAAGGACCCCGGCGCGACCACCGCCGCAGCCATCGACTACGTGGATGTGGACCAGTCCCACGTTCAGCGGGGACCCAGCCACTGCTACCTCAGCCATCAGGGCTACGACCAGACGGATCCGGTAGTGGACCATGTGCGAGGGTCGATCGAGCCAATAGTCCGGGAAAGGTCCTAGCGTGCCGGTCATGGCTATTGCGCGCTTCCCGGTCGTCGTACTCGACCGCCCCGACCCCAAGACCCTGGCCGACTTCTACGGCGCCCTGCTCGACTGGAAGGTCAAGCAGAATGAAGAATCTTGGTCCGTCCGCGCCGAGCACGGGGATTCGCTGGGCTTCCAGAAGGTCGACGCCTTCACGCCGCCGCGGTGGCCCGGCCAGGACGTGCCGCAGCAGATGCACCTCGACGTCACGGTCGACGACCTCGACACCGCGGAGGCAGCGGTGCTCGGGCTCGGCGCGACCAAGCACGAGCACCAGCCGGGTACGTCGTTCCGGGTGTTCCTGGACCCTGCCGGTCATCCGTTCTGCCTGTGCGTGGACTGACACGACACACCCCTTGCGTTGTGAAGCTGACCCGCGAGGCGACCGGAGTCGGACTGCGAATCAAGTTCGAAGACGAGGCCATGGCGGCCAGGATGCACCACGCACCCAGGTGATGAGTTGTTCGAAAAACCTCACTCTTAAACGTCCGCTTCTAATGGCATTTGCCGGGCATTTGCGTCAGGCTCGGCTCTGGTAGCGGCCAGCGGGTCAGCACTCTCCGCTTCGG
>JBDTWH010000121.1:0-2913 GCA_040006795.1 Actinomycetota bacterium
GTGAGGCCCCCTGGAATGAGCTGCTGCTGCCCGGCATCGTCCTGGGGATGGCGTCACTCGCCTACATCATGCGGCTCACCCGGACCTCGGTCGTGGAAAACATCCACGCCGACTACGTCCGTACTGCCGTTGCGAAGGGTCTTCCCCACCGCCGGGTCGTCACCGTCCACCTGCTGCGCAACTCACTGATCCCCGTGGTGACCTACCTGGGCGCGGACATCGGCGCCCTGATGGGCGGTGCGATCGTGACCGAGCGGATCTTCAATGTGCACGGCGTTGGCAATGTGCTCTACCAGGCGATAAACCGCGGTGAAGCGCCCACCATCGTGTCGATCGTGGTCATCCTTGTCGTCGTCTATCTCGTTTTCAACCTGCTCGTAGACATCCTCTACGCCGTTCTCGACCCGAGGATCCGTTATGCCTGACACCTCGCACCTCACCAGACCGCCGGAGGACGTCGTAGCCGGGTCGCTGACCGGAGAGCTCGGAGTCCACCCGGGAGGCCTCGGAGTCGACCCGGGAGGCCTCGGAAAACCCCGGAGCCTGTGGTCCGACGCCTGGCACGATCTGCGCCGCAACCCTATCTTCGTCGTCTCAGCGTTGCTCATCCTGTTCCTGATCCTGGTGGCGGTGTTCCCCTCGCTGTTCACTGGTACCAACCCGAAGCACTGTGTCCTGGCCCACTCCGACGAGACCGGCGCACCCGGACACCCGTTCGGATTCGACCGGCAGGGCTGTGACGTCTACGCCAGGGTTATCTACGGCGCGCGGGCGTCGGTGACCGTCGGCATCCTGGTCACCAGCGGTGTGGTCCTGATCGGCGGCTTCATCGGAGCGATCGCCGGGTTCTACGGTGGAGTGACCGACTCGCTGCTCTCCCGGCTCACCGACATGTTCTTCGCCGTCCCGATCCTGCTCTTCGCCATCGTCTTCCTGTCGGCTTTCCCCCGCCGCAACATCTGGACAGTGGTCGCCGCCATCATGCTCGTCGGCTGGCCGAGCGTGGCCCGCATCATGAGAGGGTCCATCATCTCGGTGAAGGAGTCAGACTTCGTCACGGCGGCCAGGGCCCTGGGTGCCAGTGATATGCGGATTCTGGGTCGGCACATCCTGCCCAACGCCGTCGCGCCGGTCATCGTCATCGCCACCATCTCGCTCGGTCTGTTCATCGTGCTCGAGGCGACGCTGTCCTATCTCGGCATCGGGCTTCCCGGGTCCACCGTCTCCTGGGGCGGGGACATCAACGACGCCCAGGCGTCGCTGCGAACCGCCCCGCACGTGCTGCTCTACCCCTCACTGGCGCTGTCGATCACCGTGCTCGCCTTCATGCTGCTCGGCGACGCGGTCCGTGACGCCCTTGACCCGAAGCTTCGGTGACAACGCGATGACCCAGGACACGATCAACCCGACCACCGACAACGTGCCACGCGATCGCGACCTCAGAGCGCCGGTGCTCGAGGTCGAGAACCTCCATGTGGAGTTCCGTACCCGAGACGGGGTGGCCAAGGCCGTCACCGGCGTCACCTTCGACCTGCTACCAGGTGAGACCCTCGCCATCCTGGGCGAGTCCGGCTCCGGCAAGTCGGTGACCGCACAGGCCATCATGGGCATCCTGGATACCCCACCCGCCTTCGTCACCCAGGGATCCGTCCGTTTCCGCGGTGTGGACATTCAAGCCCTCCCGGAGAAGGAACGGCGGCCCTATCGCGGCGAGAAGATCGCGATGATCTTCCAGGACGCCCTGTCGTCGCTGAACCCCGTCTACAGCGTCGGGTTCCAGATCGGCGAGATGTTCCGGGTGCACCGTGGCACATCGCGTGCGGATGCCAAGGCGAAGGCCATCGAGCTGATGGACCGGGTCCATATCCCGGCTGCCCGTCAACGGGTGAACGACTTTCCGCACCAGTTCTCCGGTGGTATGCGGCAGCGCATCATGATCGCCATCGCACTGTCCCTGGATCCCGACATCATCATCGCGGACGAACCCACCACCGCCCTCGACGTCACCGTGCAGGCGCAGGTCATGCAGCTGCTCGCCGATCTGCAGGTCGAGAGCAAGATGGGCCTGATCCTGATCACCCACGACCTCGGGGTCGTGGCTGACGTCGCCGACAAGATCTCGGTGATGTACGCGGGGAGCCTCATCGAGCAGGCACGTTCCCTCGACCTCTACGCCAGCCCTGCTCACCCCTACACCGAGAGGCTGCTGGCCGCGATCCCCCGGGTCGATATGAAGGGCCAGGAGCTGTACACGATCAAGGGCATCCCGCCGAACCTGACTGACATCCCGGCCGGCTGCGCGTTCCACCCGCGCTGCCCTTATGCACAGCCCATCTGCACCGAGAAGATCCCGCCACTTGAAGTTGTCTCGGGCGACCGTCGCAGCGCCTGCCACTTCTGGAAGGAGGTCCTCGATGGAAGCCTCCAGATCCGATGAGCCCGTCCTTGAGGTCCGAGGACTCGTCAAGCACTTCCCCCTGACCAAGGGCATCGTGTTCAAGAGGCAGGTGGGTGCGGTACGCGCCGTCGACGGTCTCGACTTCAAGCTGTACAAGGGTGAGACCCTCGGGATCGTGGGTGAGTCCGGCTGTGGCAAGTCCACCACCGGCCGGCTGCTGATGCGGCTCGACAAGCCGACCGCGGGCCAGATCTTCTTCCATGGTGAGGACATCGCCCTGCTGTCGGGCAAAGCGTTCAAGGCCGTCCGGCGCAACATCCAGATCGTGCTGCAAGACCCGTACTCGTCGCTCAACCCGCGGATGACGGTCGGTGACATCGTCGGCGAGCCGTTCCAGATCCACAAGGACGTCGCGCCCAAGGGCAGCCGCCTGAAGAAGGTACAGGAGCTGCTGGAAGTGGTCGGCCTGAACCCCGAGCACATCAACCGCTACCCGCACCAGTTCTCCGGTGGTC
>JBDTWH010000122.1:0-6842 GCA_040006795.1 Actinomycetota bacterium
CACGGTGGCTTTCCTGGGCATGGCCGAATTCACCTCTCTCAGGCGGGCTTCACGGCAACGGAGTTCTTCTTGCCGTTGATGGTGATCTCATACTTGATCGGGCCGCGTACGGGGCCTGTTGTGGAGTCTGCAGCTGCCGCAGCACGCTCAGCCTCGAGCTCGGCCGGATCCCTGCCCAGGTTCTTGGGGCCATCGGCGCGGGTGCTGAAGAAGCCCGGCGCCACCTTCGGGAACATGGCGTAGGTCAGCACGTCCTCGTCGGTGCCGTCGAAACCGTCGATCGCCCCGGCCTCGCGGCGCAGGGCGTCCCACTCGGGGGCGATGAGGTCAGCCGGACGCCCGGTGATGATCTCCTTGCCTGACTGGGCCTTGGCCAGGGCGACAACAGCAGCGTCCTTCTCGCCCATGGTGTAGCCGTAGTACCCGAGCATCAGGTCGACGAACTCGCCGGTCAGCACCTTGTAGGGGCCCATGATCACGTTGAACACGGCCTGGGTGCCCACAATCTGGCTGGACGGCGTGACCAATGGTGGATAGCCGGCGATCTTGCGTACCCGGGGAACCTCTTCGAGGACCTCGCTCAGCTTGTCACCGGCCCCCTGCGCCTTGAGCTGGGACTCCATGTTGGAGATCATCCCGCCGGGTATCTGGCTGTCGAAGATGTCCGTCTCGACGTTGAAGGCGGAGGTGAACTTGGCGTAACGGGGCTTGATCCCGGCGAAGTGAACCTTGATCTTGCCCAGGCGCACCTTGTCGAGGTCGGCGATGAAGCCGGTGCCTTCGAGCATCTCCTGCAACGACTCGGTGGGGTTGTGACCCGGGCCGAGGGACAACGAGCTGATCGCGGTGTCAACGACATCCGCGCCTGCTTCGATGGCCTTCATCAGCGAGACCAGGGTGACCCCGGTGGTCGCATGGCAGTGGACGTTGATCTGCATGCCGGGGATCTCGGCCTTGATGGCCGACACGATGTCGTAGGCCGGCTGCGGCTTCAGCAGGGCGGCCATGTCCTTGATGGCCAGCGAGTCGACGCCGACGTCTGCAAGCTCGCGGGCCTGGCGCACAAAACCCTCGACCGTGTGCAGAGGGCTGGTGGTGTAGCAGATCGTGCCCTGCGCGTGCTTGCCGACCTTCTTCACGGCCGCGATGGCACGCTCGACGTTACGGGTGTCGTTCAGGGCGTCGAACACACGGAAGACATCCATGCCGTTCTCGGCGGCCTTCTCCACGAAATGGTCAACGACATCGTCGCCGTAGTGGCGGTAGCCCAGGAGGTTCTGACCACGCAGGAGCATCTGGAGGCGGCTGTTGGGCATCAGCTCGCGAAAGGTTCGCAGGCGCACCCAGGGGTCCTCGTTGAGGAACCGGATGCAGGAGTCGTAGGTGGCTCCCCCCCAGCACTCGACGCTCCAGTACCCGGCGTTGTCGATGTCCTCGCAGGCACCGACCATGTCCTCGGTCGCCATCCGGGTCGCCATGAGGGACTGGTGCGCATCCCGCAGGGCTAGCTCTGTGACGCCGATCTTTCGCTGCGTAACCACGTGTCCAAGTATGACGCACCCCTGCCCTGAGCCTAGGCACGCGGTGACGTCAGCAGGACCTCGGCCACAACCTGGGCGGCCGCACACCCGGAAGGGATGGACAACGTCTCGAACCAGTCGCAGGACTAGACTCGCGCCCCGGGACGTTGGCTGTTACATGGACCAAAGGCTCGTGACCCTCAACGACATCCCGCTCGTCACCATCGATGGCGAACCGGCCTCGCTGGCCCGGTACGCGGACAAGGTCAAGCTCATTGTCAATGTGGCTTCCCGGTGCGGTCTCTCACCGCAGTACCAGAAGCTCGAAGAGCTGCAGAAGACGTACGGCGAGCGCGGATTCACGGTGCTGGGCTTCCCGAGCAACCAGTTCCTGCAGGAGCTGAGCAGCTCCGAGGCCATCAAGGCGTTCTGCTCGACCACCTACGGTGTCACGTTCCCGATGTTCGAGAAGATCAGGGTGAACGGGCGCAACCAGCATCCGCTCTACACCGAGCTGACCAGGACACCGGATGCGGCGGGCAGGGCTGGCAGGATCACGTGGAACTTCGAGAAGTTCCTCCTTCTGCCCACCGGCGAGGTGCACCGCTTCCGTCCGAAGGTCGAGCCCGATGCCCCCGAGATCTTGGCGCTGATCGAGGCTTCACTGCCCCCGGTCTAGCCGGCTTCGACCACGGTACAGACGACGGTTGCCGTGCTGCCTCCGAAGTTCAGGGTGGCAAAGCGGCTGGCTCCCTCGACCTGATAGCCGGTCGCCTGCCCGGTCACCTGCAGGTAGCCGTCCAGCAGCATCCGCACGCCGGTCGCACCGACCGGGTGGCCCACACCGATCAGCCCGCCGCTCGGGTTCACGGGCAGGGCGCCGTCCCGGGCTGTGATGCCGTTGTCGATCGCCTCACCACTGCAGCCGGGCTTGGTCAGGCCGAAATGGTCGATGGCCATGTACTGCGAGATCGTGAAGCAGTCATGGGTCTCGATGCCGTCGAGCTGCCAGACATCTTCGACCCCGGCCCGGGTGAAGGCGTCGGTGATCGCGTCGCGAACGTGCGGAAACAGGTACTCGGAGTCGGCGCTGGCATCCAGCTTGTCCTGCAGGTGCAGGGAGGCACTGCGGTGACCCCAACCGGCGACTCGAGCCACCGGCCCGGGGACCGAGCCCCGGTTCTCACGCATCCAACGATCGGAGACCATGACGATGCCGGCCCCGCCGTCGGTGACCTGACTGCAGTCGTAGCGCCGCATCCGTCCGACGACCGGCGGGTTGGCCTGGTCGTCGTCGCTGAAGCACTCTGGCGGCGTGACCCAGCCGCGGGTCTGTGCCCTGGGATTGGTCCTGGCGTTGGCGATGTTCTGGGCGGAGATGCGCCACAGGTGCTCATCCCGGAGTCCGTAGCGCCGGTCATACTCCTGCGCGATCTGGGAGAACGTGAAGGGCCACACGAAGTCCTGCCCCTCACCCTCGTGGCCGACCCAGGCTGCGGAGGCCAGGTACCCGGCGCCCACGGTGCCCGGGACGTTCCTCTCGATCTCCACGCCAAGCACCAGCGCGACGTCGTACCGGCCCGACTCCAGGTCGGCCATGGCTGCCATCACTGCCACGCCTCCCGATGCACAGGCCGCCTCGTGCCTCGTCGAGGGGATGCCCGAGAGGCCCGGCACGACGGTGGCCACCATCGAACCGAGGTGTCCCTGCCCGACGTACAGCTCCCCCATCGCGTTGCCCAGGTGGATGACCTCCACCTGGGCGCTGGAGATGCCCGCATGGGCCAGGGTGCCGACCGCTGTCTCCCGGACCAGGTCGCCGATCTCGAGCGACTCCTTGGTGAAGTTCCGGGCGAAGTCGCTCTGGTAGCCGCCGACGATCCAGACGGGGTCGTGTGGGGTCATGACAGGGCCGAGATGAGCTCTGGCTCGGTGGCTGCCCGAACCTCTGCCTCGGTGACGCCGGGCGCGCACTCCACCAGCACGAGGCCGTCATCGGTGACATCCAGGACGGCCAGGTCGGTGATGATGCGGTCGACGACGCGCGTGCCGGTGAGTGGCAGTGAGCATTCCCTGACGATCTTGAAATCTCCGTTCCTGGCGACGTGCTCCATCAGGATGATGACCTTTCGTGCGCCGTGCACGAGGTCCATCGCCCCGCCCATTCCCTTGATCATCTTGCCGGGAATCGTCCAGTTGGCGAGGTCGCCCGCAGCAGATACCTGCATCGCGCCCAGAATCGCGGCGTCGATCTTGCCGGACCGGATCATCCCGAAGCTCGCAGCCGAGTCGAAGTAGCTGGCACCTGCCTGGACGGTCACGGTCTCCTTGCCGGCATTGATGAGGTCCGGATCCTGGTCACCGTCGAACGGGTACGGTCCGGTGCCGAGGATGCCGTTCTCGGACTGCAGGACCAGGTCGATGTCGGCGTCGAGAAAGCCGGGGACGAGGGTCGGCAGGCCGATACCGAGGTTGACGTAGTCCCCGTTGCTGAGCTCCCGGGCCGCGCGGGCGGCCATCTGCTCCCTGTTCAGTGCCATGCTCGCTCCCCTGCGTTGGTGGGCTGACGCGCTCTGGTGGTCAGCCGCTCGATTCCCTTGTCCACGGCCTGGGCTGGGGTCAGCGCCACGACGCGGTCGATATAGATCCCCGGCAGGTGGATCGCATCCGGGTCGAGCTCGCCGGGCTCGACCAGGTGCTCCACCTCGGCGATGGCGATCCTGGCGGACATCGCGCAGACGGGGTTGAAGTTGCGGGCCGCCTTACGGAAGACGAGATTCCCGTGCCGGTCGCCCTTCCAGGCACGAACGAGGGCGAAGTCTGCGGGCAGTGACCGCTCGAGCAGATAGGTCGTGCCGTCGAGCTCCGTCGTGGGTTTCGGTGGCGACGCGAGGGCGACCGAGCCGTCCGCGGCATACCGCCAGGGCAAGCCTCCCGTGGCGACCTGGGTGCCCATGCCGGTCACGGTGTAGAACGCCGCCATGCCGACGCCGGCGGCCCGCAACCGTTCGGCCAGCGTGCCCTGCGGGGTGAGCTCCACCTCGAGCTCACCGCTGAGGTACTGGTGCGCGAACTCCTTGTTCTCACCCACGTAGGAGGCGACAATCCGGCGAATCTGCTTGTTCTCCAGCAACTTCCCGAGCCCTACCCCGTCGGTCCCGCAGTTGTTGGAGATGATCTCCAGGTCGGTGATCCCGCGCTCGACCAGAGCATCGATCAGAACCGTCGGTATGCCGCAGATCCCGAAGCCACCCGCGGCGATCACCGCGCCCGTGGGTATGTCGGCAACGGCTTCAGCCGCCGTGTCGATCACCTTGTCCAGGCTCCTCGGAACGCTCATGTCCGGCGCCCTGCCCGGGCGTGGACATATTGGTCGATCTCGCCGAGAACCGTCGGACTCACCCGTGACCAGGTAGCGGTAGGCCGACGTCTTTCGAGAATGCTGAGTCCGCCCTTGTGGGTGGCTTCATAGGCGGAGGTGTCATGGTAGGAGAGGTCCGCCCGAACGTTCCGGGATCCAGCACTGAGCTTCATGAGTTTCCTTCTCTTGGCATCCAACTGCTCTGGTGGACCCGGTTCCCGGCCCACAGGTCATCTCTTCGGCATACGTGCTTCTGCCCTCAGATCAGCTTCGCGAGCTGGGAGAGCACCGTCTCGGGCACTGCGTGGGCGGGGATCTCGGCGAACAGGAAGTCGCCCGAGGAGGCGAGCGTGCCATCGGACAGCCAGTACGCCGGCGGCACCAGTGCCCCGGTGGCGCCGGAACCGAGGATGTTCACGCCATCGCCCGTACGCCGTGCGAGCTCCCACCGATAGTTGAGGGTGACGTTGGAGACCGGGGTGTACGCCGAGCTGTCCACCAGCGGCAGGAAGCCATCGCCCGTCCACCGTTCGTCCAGCAGGAGCATGGACACCGGCAGCGTCGACAGACGCCGCAGCCATCCCGCAACGTGCATGGCCGCGTTCTCGGCGTCGTCGATGGTCAGGTCCGCGACCGTCCCGGCGCCGCTGAGCTCGTGGGTCTGTGCCAGCCAGAGCATCGGCGACGGAATCTGCAGCACCAGCGGTGCCGCGGAGGTCTGGGCCACCACGGTGGCCAGCTCCAGGGCCATCGAGGCGGTCGTCTCGTTCGCCAGGAGGGTCTTGAGAGCGAATCCGGTGCGCGACCTGGTGGACAGCGATGCCCGCAGGCCGTCGTTGGTGGCGAGCGCGTTGGCGTAGAGCGTGCCCAGGTCAAGCAGTGCCACATCGGGCTTGAGCAGCCCCTGAGCCTGCCCGAAGAAGTTCGAGTAGGCCGTCGGCTGCTGCCAGGGGACGTCGCGGCCCTGGAGGATGACCGACTGCGCATACTCGTGGAAATCGAGCACCACGGCCCGGGTCCGGCCCGACTGGGGCTGGGTGATCACTTCTGCGAGCGTGACTGTCATGAGAGGCCTTTCAGAGTCTGGAGCGGACGATCAAGGAATTTCAGGGCCAGAGGGATGACCGGGGATGGTGTTCCCCGTCCTGACCTGCTGCTGTCGGACGGGGAACACCGCTTGGGAGGACGTCAGCCGGAGGGGGTGGACGGCCGGGTACCCATCAGGACTTGTGCGTGACTTCCTCGCCATACTTCTTCTCGAGCTCGAGCACCCGTGCCTGGAGCTTGTTGATCTTCAGCACCCGGCGATCCGGCACCATGATCAGCGGCAGCTCACTGAGCTTGCCCTTCACCCGCTCGGGCGCCATCTTTCCCCAGTGCGTCGCGATCAGCTCTTCGTCGTTGTCCTGGCCCCAGGACCCGTAGTAGAGAAGATCCTTCGGCGGCTCGGGCTTGACGAACTGCTTGACGAACTCGTGGTACGGCGTGCCGCGGGCGATACGGTCCTGACGGTTCTTGTCCCTCAGCGCCTTCGTCGCCTCCTCGTCGACGACGTAGGTCTCCGGGGTCCAGACGACCCCGTAGATGTCGGTGGCCACCTGGGCAGAGATGCGGTTGAGCTGGAGATCGTCGACGACCATCTCGGGATCGCGTTCCAGGACGTCTCCGTAGCCGCCACCCGAGCCCTGGGAGATCATGTACAGCTCACCCTGCTTGGCGACGTCGAACTGGAGGCCCATATGAGCCGTCTCGTAGATGCCACCCTCGTAGGGGCGCTCGTTCATCACGCGTTCCATCGACAGGTCGAACTTGGTGGGGTCCTCCCTGATGATGTCGTAGATGTTGATGCCCTTGACCGTCGCCAGCGGGTAGACCGGGCACCCGTAGCCGCCGAACAGTCCGGCGACCGGTGAGAACTTCGACCCGGACGTCACGGTCATGAAGCCCCAGTTCGGGGTGCC
>JBDTWH010000123.1:0-9598 GCA_040006795.1 Actinomycetota bacterium
TCCACACCGGCAGGATGGACGCCAGGAAACCGTAGACAACCAGAGCCAGGACCAGGGCGTTCGGCGTGAGGGTCAGCACGTCGGCCAGACCCATCTGCTCGACGTAGTTACCACCGATAATCGCCGCCAGCAACAGGACGACACCGATCACGGTGACCTCCAGGACCCGACCCGGCCGCAGGTAGCGCAGGTAGAAGCCCATCAGGAGCGCGATCGGGATGGTGAGCCCGATCGAGAAGACACCCCAGGGGGACCCGACAAGCGCGTTGACCACCACGAGGGCGAGCACGGCAAGGATGATGATCATGATCGCGAAGACGGCGATCAGTGCCGCGACGCCGCCGATGGTGCCGATCTCCTCACGGATCATCTGGCCCAGGCTCTTGCCGTTACGGCGCATCGAGAAGAAGAGCACCACCATGTCCTGGACCGCGCCGGCGAAGATGACGCCGACGATGATCCAGATCGTGCCTGGCAGATAACCCATCTGGGCGGCGAGCACCGGGCCGACGAGCGGGCCGGCGCCGGCAATGGCCGCGAAGTGGTGACCGAACAGCACCCTCCGGTCGGTTACGTCGTAGTCGACGCCGTTCTGGAGGCGTTCGGCCGGGGTGGCCCGGGTGTTGTCGACACGGAGCACCTTGTAGGCGATGAAGCGGGAGTAGAACCGGTAGGCGATCGCGTAGGAGGAGAGCGCGGCGAACAGGATCCACAGTGCGGAGACATTCTCGCCGCGGGCCAGGGCCAGGACCGTCCAGCAGACCGCACCCACCACGGCGACGGATCCCCAGACCGCGATGGACTTGGGTGTCATCTTGGGTTTCGGTTGTTCAGGAGGTGTGAGAGGCCGCCCGGTTTGACCGTAAGACGTGACCGTGGGCATGGGTTCCTCCTGGTGGGGGTTGCTTGAGTTGGGTCGGAATCTACGCCCCTCCCATACCACACATCGCGGGGGGTGTCGCGGCCACCGTTACTCAAGTGCCACGGAGCAACATCGGTAACCGGGTTTGCAGAGGGCGGCGCGGGCTTTCGTTCTCGGGTGAGGCGCGAGCGCGTAGGAGCTCGAGTGCAATTCGTCCTGTCACGACGGGCGGAAGGACTCCACCATCTCTATCGTGTCGGCTTCGGTCGCCTCCTTGTCCGGTCGGTGCCGGATCACCCGTGCAAAGCGCAGCGCCAGACCCGCCGGATAGCGAGGTGAGGCCTGTACACCGTCGAACGCGATCTCGACCACGACCTCCGGGCGCAGGTCCAGGGCGTAGCCGTCGGTGGGCCCGGCCGCGTGAAGGGGAAGCTCGGCGCTCTGCCAGCGGAGCATCTCGTCGGTGAGCCCCTTGAACGTCTTGCCCAGCATCACGAAACCACCCGGCGGGCCGAACCGCCCGTCGGGGTCACGTGCGCCGAGGTGGAGGTTGCTCAGCCATCCGCTGCGACGGCCGTTGCCGCGTTCGACAGCCAGGATGACCAGGTCGAGGGTGTGAACCGGCTTGACCTTGATCCAGCCGGCCCCGCGGCGCCCCATCTGGTAGGTCGCATCGAGGGCCTTGACCACCAGGCCTTCATGGCCGCGTGCCACCGCGTCGGCGCCAAAAGCTATGGCCGCATCGACCTTGACCGAGTCGGTGACGTCGTCGACCAGAATGCGGGGCGCGAGGTGGGGCAGGGGCACGGCATTCTCCAGGATGTCTCGTCGGACGTTGGCGGGCTCCTCGATCAGATCGGATCCGTTGAGGTGCAGCAGGTCAAAGAGGTATGCCGTGAGCGGGGTCCCGGCGCGGGCCGTGGCGGGGTCGACCCGGCTGGCAGTACGAGAACCGGTCTCCTGAAACGGCTTTGGTCGACCGTCCGGGTGCAGCGCGATCAGCTCGCCGTCAAAGATCGCACTGGTCACCGGCAGCGAGGCGATCAGCTCGACCACCTCGGGCACCCGGTCGGTGATGTCGTCCAGGGACCGGGTCAGAACGCGGATATCGTTGCCCCGCTTGTGGATCTGGGCTCGTATCCCGTCCAGCTTCCACTCGACGCCCGCCGGCCCTGTCTTGGCCAGGGCCTCCGCGACGCTCTTGGCAGAGCCGGCCAGCATCGGACTGACGCCCTGGCCAACCGTCAGGCGGAAGAGGTTCAGCGCCGCCGGACCATCCAGCAGCAGGCTCTGGGCGACAGCGGGGAGGTCGCCACGGGCGGCCACGGCACGACGTACGTCCTCAAGCGGAACGCCGCCGGCGTTGGCAACTGCCGCCATGACCACCGACTCCAGCGCTCCCTGGCGCAGCCCACCTCTCAACAGACCCAGCACGAGCACTCGTTCCTGGGCGGTGAGTCTCGCGACCAGGTCCCGGAACAGGTCGGCACGCGCGCGCGACGAGCCGGCCCCGGCGAGCTCGCCGGCCTGCTGCATCACGGCGTCCAGATGGGACACCGTCACGTGGCCGGTCTCCGCGACGCCAGCGTCCAGGCCGGTCGCTTCTGCGACGCCCGACAGCTCGATACCGGTGCGACGCTGACGAAGCGTGCCCGAGATGTAGCGCGTGGTCAGCCCGATCTCGTCGGCAGGGACCGCGCCCTCGAGAACCTGCCGAGCGCACTTTCGCAGCAGGTCGGCGATGAGGGACACTTTGGACAGCCGCGAGCTCGTCTCGGAAAGCTGGTTCGAGGTGGAGGCGATATCGGCCAGAAGCATGATCCAATGTTGGCAGGCAAGTCCGACAGTCAACAGGAGGACGCTCATGGAGATTCTTGGCAGGGACGACGGGGCCACCGGCGATACGGCACAGTGGGCCAGTGTGGCCGACCCCCGGGCAGCCGGGGCCGCCACATCCATGATCGAGCGACTGATGGACGTCGGAATCGATGGCAGAGGCCACTTCAGATCAGCCCGCGGTGTCGCCGGGCTCGCCCTGGCCGAGCATCACGAGGTCGAGCCGGCGATCGACGCTCTGGTCCGGTCTCACCTCCGGCTCGTGGCCGCCAACGGACTGGTCACCGGCATGGGCGGTTTCGCCGCCATTCCGATCGCCTTGCCGGCCAACGTGCTGGGTTTCTACCTGGTCGCAACGCGAATGGTCGCCGGCATCGCAGCGAGCCGGGGCCATGACATCGACCAGCCCGAGGTCCGCTCGGCGGTTCTGCTCGCCCTCGTCAGAGCGGACGCCGAGGATCTGCTCGGGAAGGCAAGCGACGCCGGCGCCGGGCGGCTGGTCAATCTCGCCGCCCAACGGCTGCCCGGCCCACTGCTGATGGCTGTCAGGAAGGGCGTGATGTTCCGCCTGCTCGCCCGGATCGGGAAGAAGTCGTTCTCGCGTTTCGGCAGGGTCGTCCCGGTGGCCGGTGGACTGGTGGGTGCCGGTGTGGACGCGTACCTGCTCAAACGTATCGCCGATCACGCGCGTCTCGAGTTTCCCAGGAAGCCCTGACCGGCCTCCTAATCGACCAACAGCCATCCGAAGGGAGCAGGTATGGCCGCCGCCAAGGCTTTGCGCTGGGGAGCACTTCGCTCCCTGGCTACCGCGTTTCGCACGGCAACCCGTCCGGGAACCGCGAGCATGGGAACCCGCCTCATTGCGCTGCCTCGCCTGGTCTGGGCAACCTTCAGGGGCAAGTATGCCGGGACGAGCCGCGGCCACCTGTTGGCCATCCTCGGCGCCCTGGTGTACGTCGTGTCTCCCATCGACCTGGTCCCGGAGCTGGTCCTGCCCTTGATCGGACTCGGCGATGATGCCATCGTCATCGGCTGGATAGCAGCGTCACTGATCAACGAGACCGAGTCCTTCCTGCACTGGGAACGCGAGCGCGATCTCAGCGCGCATGGAGACGTGATCGTCGGAGACGTCATCCAGTGAGTCGCACGACCTTGCGGCTTTGAGGGTGCCCGGTTCGAATCTGGACTATGGCTGAAGCGCTCATCAACATGGGTAGGGCCGCCTCCAGGCTTTGCACCACCCTGCCGGGGCCGGTCATCATCACGGGCCCGCTAGTTCCAGAGTCAGCTCATGACAACAACGATCCACCTCTCCGGACCCGCCGACGTTCTGACAGTGCTGCCCTACCAGCTTGGTTTTCACCCGCATCACTGCCTGGTGGTCGTGAGCCTGCGAGGGACCCGGATGGGGTTGGTCCAGCGCATTGACCTGCCGCCACCCGAGCATGTTGGAGACGCCGTGGCAGCGATGATCGCACCGCTGTGGCATGACATTCCCAAAGCCGTGCTCCTCATCGGCTTCGAGGAGGTCGGGGGTGAGAGCCGTCTCATGCTGGACGAGATGGCCGATGCCTGTCTGGCTCATGGCATCGAGGTCGCCGATCGCCTGGTCGTTCGGGGCGGGCGCTGGTTCGACCTCGACTGTATCCGGGGCTGCTGCCCTCCCGGAGGGCTGCCGCTGCCGACCCCGAGCGAGGTTCCGGCAGTGGCGGAGTTCGTCGGACGGGAGATCTGTCCGCTGCCCGACCGCTCAGCCCTGGCCGATCAGCTGGAGCCCGACAAGACTGAGCTGGGCCGGGTGGTGACCCGTCTGGCCGGGGAGTGGCTGCAGCTGCGACGTGAGGCAACGGACGCCGCCGCCGAGCCGGATCAAGGCATCCGGGCGGCAGCGCTTCACGGATTTCGCGCCAGCGAGCTGGCGGTCTGGTCCCTGGTCCTGTGCGACGAGGATGATGCTGAACCGATCCAGGCGCTCCCGCCGCAAGATCTGGCGATGCTTGCCATGTCTCTGACCGATGTGGAGCTGCGGGACGGGCTCATCGCCTGGTTGTGCCCCGGCTTTCTTCCACTGGACGTCATCGACCCGGTCCTGTCAGCTCAGCTGTGCAGAGCCCTTCCCGCGCCCCTGAAGCAAGATGGGAATGTTCGGGAGATGACGCAGGTCATCTGCCGGCAGCGGATCGAGCGGCGGCTGTGCGAGCTCAGCGCCACTCTGCCTGACCGGTGCGCCGTGCCGACCCTGACGGTCTTAGCCTCTTTCACCTGGTGGCGCGGCGATGGTGCCCTGACTCGGGTGGCGTTGGAACGGGCGCTCAGAATCGACCCGCAGTACCGTCTAGCCCTGTTGCTCGAGCAGATGGTGGATCTGGCAATCCGCCCCGAGAGAGTGTCCGCCTGAGCGGCCGGGTGCACTCGGTGTTCGTCGCCTGGTTCAGGGGCTGTTCACGAGATGGACAAAAGGTCCCGATTCGGGTGCGTTTTCCGTATAGTTGACGCCAGGTCATGAGTCCCAGCGACAAGCCCCGGCTTGCTGGGCGGCAACCCTCGTCCGCGGTGGGGTGCCCCGGGTGATGACCCGGCCCGCTCGAACAGAGCGGGCAAGCGCGGGCCCTCACCGTCAAGGCGGGCCCATACCCTCCGGGAGCCCATCGTGACGATTACCTCAGAACGACACCGAGTGCGAGCAGTGGAGCCCTTGACGCCAACCCATACCGGGATCCCGACCAAGCCTGATGACGAGCCAGATACCTGGTCGACCGGAGCCTGGCGGGAGGGGTCTCCTCAAGGGTCCAGGCACCATGCGGACATCGGCAGCCTTCGGTTCGAAGCCGGGGGAGCCCTGCCGCAGGTGCGCATCGCCTATGAGACGTGGGGCACCCTCAACACCACGCGAGACAACGCGATCATGGTTGAGCACGCCCTGACCGGTGACAGCCACGTGTCGGGTCCGGCAGGTTCAGGCCACGCGACACCAGGCTGGTGGGAGGGACTGATCGGGCCGGGTTGCCCGCTGGACACCGATCACTGGTTTGTCGTTGCGAGCAACGTCATTGGCGGTTGCCAAGGCACAACCGGCCCGTCTTCCGAGGCGCCCGATGGGCGTCCATGGGGGAGCAGGTTCCCGTTCGTGACGGTTCGTGACCAGGTTGTGGCTGAGGCCGCCCTGGCGGATCGGCTGGGAATCTCTGTCTGGGCGGCAGTTCTCGGGGGCTCTATGGGCGGCATGCGGGCACTCGAGTGGGCAGTTACCTACCCGCAGCGTGTTCGCCGATGCATCGTGCTGGCCTGCTCGGCCTACGCGTCCGCCGAGCAGATTGCCTGGTGTCAGCCGCAGCTGCTCGCCATCCGGCAGGATCCCGACTTCGCCGGCGGCGACTACTACGGCCGTCCGCGGGGTCCCGACCTCGGAATGGGTCTGGCTCGCCGGATCGCCCATGTGACCTACCGCAGCGAGCCTGAGCTCGACCGCCGCTTCGGTCGTGAGGCCCAGGGTGAGGAGCAGCCTCTCGGCGGGGGCGGTCGTTACGCGGTGGAGAGCTATCTCGACCATCATGCTGAGACGCTCGTGGCCCGCTTCGATGCCAACTCTTATCTGGTCCTTACCGAGTCGATGAACTCCCACGACGTGGGTCGCGGGCGTGGTGGGGTGCAGGCGGCACTGGAACGCGTGACGGCGGATCTGGTTGTCGTGGCCATCGACACGGACAGGCTCTACCCGCCCCGGTTGTCGCACGAGATGTCGCAGGCCGCAGCCAGCTCAGGCCCCACTCGCGTCATCACCTCAGATCACGGTCACGATGGTTTCCTCACCGAGATCGAGCAGGTCGGCCAGATCGTGCGCGAATCGTTGTCTCGCACGCTCGGTCGCTGAGGCTGTGCGGTTGATCATCCGGTAGCGTGACCATGCGCGGCAGTGTCGCCGTGTGCTGTGGTGATCAAGGAGGTTCCAGGTGTCCGTTGTTGTGGGGTACGTTCCGACCAAGGAAGGTCGTGCGGCGTTGCGGCGTGCTTCGGAGGAATCACTGTTACGGCGCGCCAAGTTGATCGTGATCAACTCCAGCCGTGGCGGCAAGGACTTCGACGCCGATGAAGCGCGCCGGTTCGAGGCCGAGCTCCTCTCGGTTCAGAACCACCTCGACGAGGCTGGTGTCGAGCACGAGGTCCGCCAGCTTGTCCGCGGAAACGAACCGTCACAGGACCTGATCGAGGTCGCCAACGAAGTCAACGCTGACTTCATCGTGATTGGCCTGCGCCGCCGCACTCCGGTTGGCAAGCTGATTCTGGGGTCCAATGCCCAGCGCATCCTGCTTGACGCCTCATGTCCCGTGCTCGCTGTCAAAGCCGGTGTTAACGACTGAACGAACCTGTCCGCGTCATGGGGAGGCACCGCGTCCGGTGGTTCGCGTCCGGTGATTTTCAGGGCGGTTCTCTGCTCGGTCGATCTTGGGGACGGCGGGCCGTGCCGCTGCCCAGGGCACCCGGGCGCATGGTCCGGGAAGGGTTCGAGCTTGCTGTGCGTTGTCAAAACTGACATGCGATCACCTCCCGTGAATGATCGGGGTCAACCCCAAAGCGTGGAAGTCAGGGCGCACGACGTGCTCGTCACTGTGCAGGAGACGGACATTTTGGAGATCTGTGATCGAGATACGGCCGTCACGCCTGAGCACGCTCCGGGGGCGCCGACGCGATAGCATGTCAGCAGACGTTTTACAATGGTCATTAGCACGACCGGGAGCCCTCCCGCCGGACCCGGTCGCGGCGAACTCCTCCGCCCAATCTCTGGTCACCGTTGACGCTTCTGCGTCGGCGACTGGCCCACGCGTTGCAACGGCCTCGCGACGAAAGGTAGTCGGTGTCGACTGTGTCTAGCGTTTCATCCCTGTCTGCGAAAGCTTCATCCACCAAAATGCCAGCCGAGTTCGCCCACCCCGCACTTCAGGAGCTTGTGCGGATCGGGAAGACCCACGGTTCGGTCGACAGCGAGCAGCTGCGGGTCGCGTTGGTGCAGGCCGAGATCAGCCCCAAACGAATGAAGGTCGTGCTTCGCTCGCTGGACCAGCAGGGGATTCACGTGACCCTGGATGCCGCCACGGCTCACCGGGCTGTCGCCGCCAACGCTTCTCGTCCCACCTCGACCGCGCCAGCGACGAAGAGAACTGCAGCGAAGAAGGCAAAGGCTGCAGCCAAGCCCGTCGCCAAGACGGCCAAGACTGTTGCCGCCAGGACGGCCACCACGGCAACCGCCACTACTTCGAGAGCCACCGCCAAGAAGACGGCAGCCAAGACGGAGCCGGCTACCGCGCCTGCGAAGAGGGCTGCGGCGAAGCCGGCCAGTACTGCTGCGGCCGTAAAGACTGCAGCCAAGTCGGGAACCGAACCGGCGAATGCCGAAGCTGGGTCAGCCAAGGCTGCTGCTTCGCGCACGAGCAAGGCTGCCGCTGCTGGCGAGCCGGAAGTAAGGGCTGCCAAGGTCGGGACGCGAAAGGCCGCCGCGAAGAAGACCGCCGCCAGGAAGGCTGCAGCCAAGAGGGGCAGTGAGATTGACGCTGACAGCCCGCTGGCCGGGGTCAATGGCGCCGACGCCAAGGCTGATGGTGACGGGGTCAAGGCCAAAGCTGCCGAGGAAGAGAGTGAGACGGCTGGTTTTGTCATCCGTGATGATGACGAGGATGACGCGCCAGCTCAGCAGGTTGTCACCGCGGGTGCGACGGCTGACCCGGTCAAGGACTACCTCAAGCAGATCGGAAAGGTAGCCCTTCTCAACGCTGAGCAGGAGGTTGAGCTCGCCAAGCGGATCGAGGCGGGCCTGTTCGCGGAGGAGAAGCTCAACGCCGGCGGCAAGATCGACATGAAGCTGAAGCGTGAGCTGTGGTGGATCTCCCAGGATGGTAAGAACGCCAAGAACCACCTGCTTGAGGCGAACCTCCGACTGGTGGTCTCCCTGGCCAAGCGTTACACCGGGCGCGGCATGTTGTTCCTCGACCTGATCCAGGAGGGCAATCTGGGTCTGATCCGCGCCGTCGAGAAGTTCGACTACACCAAGGGCTTCAAGTTCTCGACCTACGCCACGTGGTGGATTCGCCAGGCCATCACCCGGGCCATGGCTGACCAGGCACGCACCATCAGGATTCCCGTCCACATGGTCGAGGTCATCAACAAGCTTGCACGAGTTCAGCGCCAGATGCTGCAGGACCTCGGGCGCGAGCCGACACCCGAAGAGCTTGCCAAGGAGCTCGACATGACTCCCGAGAAGGTCGTCGAAGTCCAGAAGTACGGTCGCGAGCCCATCTCCCTGCACACGCCCCTTGGTGAAGATGGCGACAGCGAGTTCGGTGACCTCATCGAGGACTCCGAGGCCGTGGTGCCGGCTGACGCGGTGTCGTTCACGCTCTTGCAGGAGCAGCTGCACTCCGTTCTGGACACCCTCTCCGAGCGTGAGGCCGGCGTGGTGTCGATGCGTTTCGGCCTGGCTGACGGACAGCCCAAGACCCTCGACGAGATCGGTAAGGTCTACGGCGTCACTCGCGAGCGAATCCGGCAGATTGAGTCCAAGACGATGAGCAAGCTGCGTCATCCTTCACGTTCGCAGGTCCTGCGCGACTACCTGGACTGAGCCTAAGCTCGTCAGCTTTCAACTCCGCGAACATTGGTTGTTCCCCCAACAGCTTCACCTGACCGTCCGCATGCCTCGTGCCGCATGCTGCGGTCTGATTGCCACCGTCGAACTCCACGACTCCCCGTTCTCGGGCGGCGTGAAGGTTAAGATTTCCTGATCTAGGCCCACTGCTCGGCCTCGTGAGAGCCCTACCCTCTGGATAAGGGGGCAGGGCTCTCGTCATATCCCATTCATGTTTTGACACATATGTACCCGGGCCACCGCGTGTGGGGCGGTGATGGCTA
>JBDTWH010000124.1:0-12430 GCA_040006795.1 Actinomycetota bacterium
GCAGGGTTTACCGGGGTGAGCCCGGTCCGGGTCCTGGACTCGCGTATCGGTCTCGGGGTCGCCCAGGCCAAGCTCGGTCCCGGGCGGAGTGTGACCCTGAGCGTGCCGGACCTGCCTGCCGGGGCCACCGCGGTGGCGCTGAACGTGACCGTGACGAACCCGACCGCGGCCGGCAACCTGACGGTGTTCCCGGGTGGGCAGTCGTTACCGGTGGCGTCGAACCTGAACTTCGTGGCCGGCCAGAGCATCCCCAACATGGTTGTCGTTCCGCTGGGCCCGGGGAGCACGGTGACCTTCTACAACTCGGCCGGGACCGTCGATGTGATCGCCGACGTCCTGGGCTACTTCCGCTGAACCTCGATCTTTGGCTGACTCTCCGCGGCCGATAGCGGGTTGGGGCACTTGCCGCGATACGTTTTGAGCATGGCCAGACCCCATGCGGCAGCCCTCATCGAGGATGCCTTCCACCGCCGCTCGAATGCCCTGCTGCGGGGGCGCGGGTGGGGCACCCGCACGATCAGCCACACCGGATATGGCAGTCAGGACTTTGTCCGGGTGCTGGGCCGGGTGCTGCTGAGCCGTCAGAGGCAGACGCCGGTGGTCACCCCGTCGCCCAGCAGTATCCGTGAGCTGAGAGACACCTCAGGCGAACAGCGCGGCTGGCGGGCCTTCGTCACGGCAGGGGCCATGAACGTGCAGGTCCAGGTCATCATCGGCGAACGCACGACGCACACGTTCTCAGATCGCAGCGGCTACATCGACGTCGTGATCTCAGAGCCTGGCCTGGAGCCGGGCTGGCACGCGGTCACCATCGCGGCAGAGGGCGCCAAGCCGGTGCAGGCCGCGGTGCTGATCATCGACAAGGCGGCCCGTTTCGGCCTGGTCAGCGATATCGACGACACCGTCATCTCCACCTCATTGCCACGCCCGTTCATCGCAGCCTGGAACACCTTCGTGCGGCAGGAGACCGCCCGTCACCTCGTGCCCGGCATGGCGCCGATGTTTCGCACGCTGATCGGCGAACACCCTGGGACGCCTACCTTCTATCTGTCCACCGGTGCCTGGAACACCGCGCCGACGCTGACCCGGTTCCTCAAGCGCCATGGCTACCCTGCCGGCCCGATGCTGATGACCGACTGGGGTCCCACCAATACCGGCTGGTTCCGCAGCGGGCAGGAGCACAAGACCGAGGCCTTGCACCGGCTGGCTCGCGAGTTTCCCCGGATCCGCTGGATTCTCATCGGCGACGACGGTCAGCACGACCCGAAGATCTACGGCGACTTCGCCAGGGATCGCCCCGATGTCGTCGAGGCGATCGCGATCCGGGAGCTCAGCCCGACCGAGCAGGTGCTCTCACACGGCATACCCGTGTCCATCGAGGAGTTCGCCCCGCGGGTGCGCCGGGACGTGCCGGTATGTCGCGCGCCCGACGGTTACAGCCTCCTGCGCCAGCTGAAGTCGGTGCGAGGCGCTGTGAGCTGAGCCGACTGAGCCGGGCGGGCCGACTGAGCGGGCGCCAACAGGTGATCATCCCCCGGTGCGACGCCTTCTCGTTCGGGAGGTACCGAGCGAGAATGGGCGGGTGCCCGAGCTCCCCGAGGTTCAGGCGCTCGTCGACTTCCTTCGCGAGCGCACCAGCGGTCTGGCCATCGCCGGGGTCGAGCTGGGGTCGATCAGCGCTCTGAAGACCTATGACCCGGCTGCCACGGCGCTGCTCGGCCTGCCGATCACCGGCATCACCCGTCACGGCAAGTTCATCGACATCGAGGCCGAGGGTCTGCATCTGGTCTTCCACCTGGCCCGGGCCGGCTGGCTACGCTGGTCAGATGCGCTGGCCGCCCCCACGATCCGGCCGGGCAAGTCGCCGATTGCGCTGCGTCTCCGGCTTTCTGATGGCAGTGGTTTCGACCTGACCGAGGCGGGCACGAGAAAGCGACTGGCGGCATACATCGTGCGCGAGCCGGGTGAGGTGCCCGGTATTGCCCGTCTGGGACCTGATCCGATGGCCGATGACTTCAGCGAGGCCGATTTCGCGGCGTTGCTCGAGGGCCGCCGGACACAGGTCAAGGGGCTGCTGAAGGACCAGGGATTTCTGGCCGGCGTCGGTAACGCCTACTCCGACGAGGTGCTTCACGTCGCCCGGCTCTCACCCTTTGCCCTGGCCTCGGGCCTCGACGGGGAGCAGGTCCTCCGGTTGTATGCCGCATTGCGCGACACCCTGTCCGAGGCGGTCAGGGCGGCGTCGGGCAAGCCGGCCAAGGAGCTGAAGGACGCCAAGCGCGCCGGGATGCGAGTGCACGGACGCACTGGCCTGGCGTGCCCGGTCTGCGGTGACATCGTGCGCGAGGTGTCGTTCGCCGAGTCGTCACTGCAGTACTGCGCCACGTGTCAGACGGGCGGCAAGCCCCTCGCGGACCGGAGGATGTCACGACTGCTGAAGTGAGCTTCTTCAGGTGACCGGCAGACTCGGTGGCTGCGACACGATCGGCCTCTCTGGCTATGTCTCACAAAAACGCGATACAGGTCGATAGTCTGCGATCGTGGACCCGATCCGAAATCCGTATGCGCCCGGCGCCGGCCAGCGCCCACCAGAGCTCGCTGGTCGCGACGATCAGCTTCGAGCCTTCGCCGTGGTGCTGGAGCGCGTCGCCAGATCTAAGCCGGAGCGCTCCATCATCCTGACCGGGCTCCGGGGTGTGGGCAAGACCGTGCTGCTCAATGCGCTGCGCTCAGCGGCAGTCCGCGCCCACTGGGGCACCGGCAAGCTCGAGGCCCGTCCCGACCAACGGCTTCGACGGCCCATCAGCGCCGCCCTGCATGTCGCCGTTCGCGAGCTCGGTCATCCCAAGAGCGAGGACGTCGACTACGTTCTGGGCGTCATCAAGGCCTTCGCCCAGCGCGAGTCGGCCACGGCCACCAGGCTTCGGGACCGCTGGAACCCCGGGATCGACGTTGCTGCCGTGACCGGGCGAGCCGACTCCGGTGACATCGAGATCGACCTGGTCGAGCTGCTGACCGACGTCGGCGGGCTCGCCGCAGACGTGGGCAGAGGCGTGGCCATCTTCATCGACGAGATGCAGGATCTGGGGCCCGAGGACGTCTCCGCCCTGTGCGCGGCCTGCCACGAGATCAGCCAGAGCGGCCTGCCGGTCATCGTCGTGGGGGCCGGGCTCCCCCACCTGCCGGCGGTTCTGAGTGCCAGCAAGTCCTACAGCGAGCGACTGTTCAAGTACTCCCGCATAGACAGGCTCGACCGGTCGTCGGCGGACCTGGCGCTGCAGTCTCCGGCCAAGGACGAGGGCGCAGAGTTCCACCAGGATGCCCTGGAGGCGATGTATGGCGCGACGGGGGGCTATCCGTACTTCATCCAGGCCTACGGCAAGGTCGCCTGGGACAGCGCGCCAGGCACGCCGATCACCGCGGCGGACATTCGGGTGGCCGCTCCCGAGGCTGAGGCCGAGCTTGCCGTGGGATTCTTCGGCTCACGGTACGAGCGGGCGACACCGGGCGAGCGGGAGTACCTGCGGGCCATGGCGGATGCGGCCCAGATCGTTGATCAGGACGCCCACGGGCCTGATCTGGACGACAGCGAGTCGGTGACGACCGCGTCGGTGGCAGCGGTGCTGCGCCGAAAGCCGCAGTCACTGTCGGTGGCCCGTGATGCCCTGCTCAAGAAGGGCCTGATCTACAGCGCCGAGCGTGGACGGATCGCCTTCACGGTCCCGCATTTCGGCAGGTACCTCCGCGCGACCGGCTGACGACTTCCGCTTCAGGACGCGACTGGACCTGGTCGGGGCAACCCAGTCTTCGGCGGGAGCCTGGCGGGACTCCGATGGCCCAGGACAGGGCAGGTGCCAGCTGCTTCGCTCAAACGTTGCCAAAGGGTCGACCTTTTGCGCAGGCGTTTGGGACCGATTGGACAACCAGGGGCGACCGGATCCAAGATGCACTTGTGACCACAACAAATGGCGGCGAGAAGACAGCGGCTGAGGCCGAGGCCGAGGCTCAGCACATCACTGAGGTGCGTCGCAGGAGAGCCGAGCTGCTCGAGTCGATCAACACGCTCGAGGTGGCACTGGCGGCGCCCGTCCCGATCGGGCAGATCAAGTGGGTCCAAGGAGTCTCCGACGCCCTGCTGGGGCTGTCAGGTGACTTCCACGAGCACGTTGAGCTCACCGAGGGACCGTCAGGACTGTACGCCCGCGTGAATCGCTCATCCCCAAGGCTGTCCCATCTGGTCGACCGGCTGATCCAGGACCACAACACCCTGACCGAGATGATCTCAGAGCTCCTCACGGTGGTGGGCAAGGCAGCCGGGACGTTCGCTCGTGGTGACTCCATGCTTGCCGCCCTGGATGAGGTGCGGGATCTCGGCACGACGCTCATCGCAGCCCTGGTTCGCCATCGCCAGCGTGGATCCGACCTGATGTACGAAGGATATTCCGTCGACATCGGCGGCCAGGACTAAGCACGGATCAGTTTCCTGGCAGGGTCTCGACAGCACCTGACGACATGCTTAGGTCAGACGTGATGCCCTTTGGCGCGCCCTGACCCGCTAGACTCCCGGTAGCGGTCCGCACAGTTCTGCCTCGGACCTGCTTTTTTATGTCGATAGCCACGCGCCGCAACCGCATGGGTCTGCGCCGGGCAGAACGACCACTTACCGTATGGAGTACCCACCTGTGTCGTCTGACACGACTTTCGCCAGCCTTGGCGTGCCCGCTTCCCTGACCGCAGTCCTTTCTGCGGCAGGAATCACCGTCCCCACTCCGATCCAGGCTGCCACGCTGCCCGACTCCCTCGCGGGTCGCGACGTTCTCGGCCGCGGCCGCACCGGCTCGGGCAAGACCTACGCCTTCCTGCTTCCCCTGCTCACCCGGCTGGCGGCCAGCAAGACCACGCGCCAGTCCCGCAAGCCACGGGCGCTCATCCTGGCGCCGACCCGCGAGCTGGCAAACCAGATTCAGGCCGCGATGACTCCGCTTGCCAGGCCACTGGGGATCAACAGCCTGACCATCTTCGGTGGCGTCGGACAGAACCCCCAGGTCAGCGCCCTGCGCGGCGGAGTCGATGTGGTCGTCGCGTGTCCCGGCCGGCTCGAGGACCTGCTCGGTCAGGGCGCCCTGAGTCTGGATGCCGTCGAGATCACCATCCTCGACGAGGCCGACCACATGGCCGACATGGGTTTCCTGCCAGGCGTGCGCCGCATCATGGACCGCACTCCGCGGACCGGTCAGCGGATGCTGTTCTCGGCCACTCTGGACGCCGGCGTCGACGTGATCGTCAAGCGCTTCCTGACCAACCCGGTGACGCACAGCGCGGACTCGGCGCTGTCGCAGATCTCGACGATGGCGCACCACATCTTCCACGTGCGCGCTGACGCCCGTATCCCCGTGCTGGTGGACCTCACCTCCGCGCCCGGTCGCACGATGATCTTCACTCGCACCAAGCACGGTGCCAAGAAGCTCTCCAAGCAGCTCAACGCCTCCGGGATCCCGACCGTCGAGCTTCACGGCAACCTCTCCCAGAACGCCCGCACCCGCAACATGGACGCGTTCCAGGCGGGCAAGGCGAGCACCCTGGTCGCGACGGACATCGCGGCCCGCGGAATTCATGTCGACGACGTCAACCTGGTCATCCACGCCGACCCGCCGGTGGAGCACAAGGCTTACCTGCATCGCTCCGGTCGCACGGCACGGGCGGGCGCGGAGGGCATCGTCATCACCCTGATGACCGACGACCAGGTGTCCGACGTTCGTGACCTGACCCGCAGGGCCGGGATCAGGGCAACCACGACTCGCATCGATGTCAACCACCCCCTGCTGAGACAGCTCGCCCCCGGCGAGCGCACGCTGACCGAGCCTTTGGTGCTGGTGGCGGACGAGGGCAACACCCCCAGGCGCGGCGGCGGGGGTCGCGCAGGCGGGGCGCGATCGGGTGGCTCACGTTCTGGTGGCGCGGCGACAGGTGGCCGGGCGAGCGGCGGCCGAAGAGGCGGACCCGGCAACGGATCAGGTCGAAGTGGTGCTTCTGCAGGTGGCTCGTCTCGCGGCGGGGCAACCGGTGACACCAAGCAGCGGACCTCGGGGGCCAAGCGCTCGTCTGCCCGGGGAGGCGGCCGATCCGGCGGCCTGGGCGGATCGTCTTCGGTCTACTCCACGTCGTCCGCCCGTGGTGGCGCTGCGGCATTTTCTGCAGGTTCCAGCCTTCGAGGTCGCTGACCTCCATCGGGGATCGCCACCGGCCGTACGGTGATCCCCGGTGAACAGCTCAGGCCAGCCGCTCACCGAGGGCCAGATCCCCCGCGAACACCCGGGCGACCTCGGCCGGGTCGACATCCGCGAGTGAGCGATGTTGCCAGCGGGGGGCGTTGTCACGGTCAACGAGCAAGGCACGCACGCCCTCGACGAAGTCGACCGAGTCCGCCAGCGCGCCGCCCAGCATCAGGTCCTGCTCGAGCACCTGCGTCAGGGTGTGCATCCGGCTGGCCCGCCGGATAGCTTTCAGGGCGATGGACACGGCCAGCGGTGCCCGGGTCTCCAGAACGTCCGCGGCATGCTGGGCGCCGACCGCTGAATGTGCCCGCAGGGTCCGCAGAATGGTGAGGGCATCGTCACCGGCATAGCACGGGTCGATCCATTCCCGTGCTGCGGCAAGGTCGCCCGCCGCTGGAATGCGGCCGACGCCGGGGTCCAGAGACTCGCCGGCGGCCAGGCGGGCGATGATCCCCGGGATGTCCTCGCTGGCGATCAGGGCATCGGCCAGGCCGCACGTGATGGCATCAGCGCCACCGATGGAGAGTCCTGTCATCGCAAGATGCGTGCCGATCTCACCCGGCGCCCGCGAGAGCAGGAACAGCGAGCCGACGTCAGGGGAGAAGCCGATCGTGGTCTCCGGCATGGCGACGCGCGAACGCTCGGTGACAAGCCGCAGACTGCCGTGGGCCGAGATGCCGACCCCACCGCCCATGACCACGCCGTCCATGAATGCCACGAAGGGTTTCGGGTAGGCGCCGATGGCAGCGTTCATCTGGTACTCGTGAGCCCAGAAGCGCACCGCCTCGCCTGACCCTGCCATGACGACTTTGCGCAGGGCACGCACGTCGCCACCGGCACACAGCCCACGCTCGCCGGCGCCCTGGACAGAGACCGCGGCCACGGCGTTGTCGTGTTCCCAGTTCTTCAGCGCCGCCATGATCGAGGCGACCATGTCGTGGTTGAGGACGTTGATGACCCTGGGCCGGTTCAGCAGGATCCGCCCCAGGTGCCCGTCTCGCGCGTACAACACCTCGTCGGTCATCCCCGGCCTGGCTTCGAACTCGGCTTCGCTCACCTGCTGGATCCTGTCAGAGGGTGATCGGGTGCCGACTTCCGGCTCAGGAGGCGGACTCAAGGGCAAGGAGGTACTCCTTGGCGGCCAGCCCACCGGCATACCCGGTGAGAGCGCCTGAGGAGGCCACCACGCGGTGGCAGGGCAGCACGACACACAACGGGTTCGCGCCCAGGGCCGCTCCGACCGCGCGCGAGGCGCTGGGGCGCCCGATCTCCCTGGCCAGTGCGCCGTAGGTCGTCCGGTGACCGTAGCTGACCGCCCCCGACAGCCGCCCGAGAACGATGCGCTGGAACGGTGTGCACAGGAGGAGGTTCGTGCGCAGGTCGAAGACCTTGCGCTGCCCGCGCAGATAGGCGTCCAGCTCACGTCGCGCCTCATCGAGGGCTCGCGGCGCACGCAGCACGCGGGGTGAGACCGCTCGGGCCAGGCGTTGCAGGATGGCGTCCTCGGCCTCGACGTCCGGGGCGTATGCCGACGCGATCAGGGCCCCGGACCCTTGGCTGGCCAGCAGCATCCGCCCGACGGCTGTGTCGTCGATGACGAAGGAGACGTCGGTTACGGGCAGCTCGGGGGGCTTGCCCGGCGCGACGAAGGCCGAAAGCCTTGCGGTCAGGGCCGATTCGCCCGGGACACTGTGATCGGCCATGTCAGCTCACGTCCTTCAGTACGGCGAGTCTCAGCGTGGCCAGAGCGTCGCTGACGAGGCGCCGGCTCATCGTCGGGGTCGTCCCCAGCGCTCTGGCGATGCTGGGGTGGTCGAGGTCCGCCACATACTTCAGCGCGACGGCATGACGCTGGCGCTCCGGCAGATCCGCGACGTGGGACCACAGGACCTCGTCGGGGCGATCCCCCTCCGGCCCCTCCGTGAGCAGACGACCCGAGACCTCGCCGATGAGGGCGATGTCCTGTGTCGGCATCGCACGGCGACTCCTGGAGCGATGAACGTCCATCGCGCAGTGGGAGGTGATCGTCAGGAGCCAGCCGCGCAGGTTCCTGGCCGAACGCAGTGCCGGGTACGCCGTCAGTGCCTGGGTCCACGCCTGCTGCGCCACGTCGTCCCCGTCACCCGGCCCCGCCAGGGCATGAGCCAACCGTGAGACGTCGCGCCAGTGGGCGTCGACCAGATACTGGAAGGGCGGCAGTGTCACGAGTGTTCAACGTTCCCGGGGGCACGAGTGTGAGGGGGCATTCCCCCTGACGGTATCTCGAGGCGTGACGGTGTGTGATCCGACGGATTCGAGCCGTGGATGACAGGATGGATTTGTGCAGGATGCCGTCATGCCCAATGCCGAGCGGACTCCGCGGATCATCGCCCACCGTGGATCAACCGAACACCTGCCCGAGCACACCCTCAAAGCCTACGTGCGGGCGATCGCCGAAGGTGCCGATGCCCTCGAGTGCGACGTGCGACTCACCGCAGACTCACACCTTGTGTGTGTCCACGATCGCAGGGTCGACCGGACCTCGAACGGCCGCGGTCCGGTCTCCACCCTCGAGCTGGCGACCCTGCAGGGGCTGGACTTTGGTTCGTGGAAGATGGCTCACAGCACCGACGACGAGATGCCGGACGTCGACCGGGACCGGGACAAGCTCCTGACCCTGCGCCGCCTGATCGACACGGTCCTGAACTGTGGCCGCGAGGTCGGGCTGGCGATCGAGACCAAGCACCCCACCCGGTATGCCGGCCAGGTCGAGCGGGAGCTGGCGAAGGTGCTCCGCGACTTCGGGCTGGATGGCGCCTATGTGCCCGGCAGGCCGCACGTTTCCATGATGTCGACCTCCCAGGCTGCGATCTTACGGATGCGACAGCTCTGCCCGGCGGTGCCGCTCGTCTATGTCATCCGGGACTCCGTGCCTCTGCGGTTCCGAGACGGGGGCCTGCCCCGAGGGTCGCGCATCGCCGGCCTGGACAAGGCGATCGTCCGTCGCTGGCCCAAGACGGTGGCCAGACAGCACGATCGTGGTCACCAGGTGTACGTGTGGACGGTGGACGAGAAGGACGACATCGACCTGTGTCTTGAGCTGGGAGTGGAGGGGATCATCTCGAACCGTCCGGCTTTCACTCGTGCATATGTGTTCGGCAAGGACTAATCTCAGCACAGGGGCCGGAGCATAAGCACCGGGACATCAAGGCGTATGGGCAGGGGATGGGTTATGTCGGCGCAGACCCTGAGACTCCCCTGGAGGCAGGACTCCGGCCGGGAAGCACGTCGTGCGCTGGTCGCCTCTCTGCGTGACCTCGACGTGGACGCAACGGTCGTGGGTGAGGCCGAGATCGTGATCTCCGAGCTGGTCGGCAACGCAGTTCGACATGCCAGGCCGCTGCCGGACGGAATGATCAAGGTGAACTGGACGGTCAGGGCCGGTGTGGTCGAGGTCGAGGTCACCGATGGCGGAGGGCCCACCATCCCGCGCCCGGCGCCCCAGGCCCCGCTGGCCGCCACCGGCCGGGGGCTGCGGATCGTCCGAAGCTATGCCCACGAGTGGGGTGTTCATGAGGATCGTGCAGGACGAACGGTCTGGGTCTCGCTGGGCGGCCCGTCTCGTCGCAGAAGCCACTGACCACGTCCCGCTGACATCGGCGGTCGCTGCGGTTCACGAGCCTGTCCCCCGCGCCGCAGGTCCAGGTCCTGGCATCCCGGCGGGGCAGTAGGGTTGGCGACCATGGGCAAAGCATCCAGGCGCCGCAAGAATGGCACCGACAAGGTTCACCGGTCCCGCGTCAGAGATCTTTCGATGGAGTCGGCTCCCTTCGTGGCCAGACCCTTTGAGGGTCTGAGCGGCGAGACGGAGTGGGTGGCGATCCGTGAGGTCGTTCCGGCCGCCACCGCAACCGTCACCTTCGCAGACGGCGCGGTGGCCGCCGACGGTCCCCAGAGTGCAACAGTGGCAACGGTTCTGCCGCTCGGCTGGTCCGGCCTGCGACGCACCGACGGTCTGGTGATGGTGGCGCTTCAGTCCGGCTCGACCTCGGGTGACGCCAGTCGTGACGTGGCGCAGGTGCTCCTTGCCACCGCAGCCGCCGACGTCGGAATGCAGGTACCTTCGGCGCCGCTCGCCACTGCCGGGACCCCGAGACTGCAGGATGTCCTGGACCCGGCAGCAACCTTCGAGGTCACCGTGCACCAGGGTTTCGACTTCTGGGTGCCCGACACGGACGACCTCGATGACGAGGGCAGAGAAGCCCTGGAGCACGCCAACACCGCGGCGATCCCGACCATCAAGCTGAAGTCGGCACAGTCCGCGTACTGGTGTCAGGTCGGTGAACGCTCCTACCTGCGGTGGGTGCTGCCCTTCGACGAAGATGCCGCGACCGACGCCCTGTCCCGACTTCACGCGGCAGGTGCCGCGTCGCTCGGTGCGCACAGCCGGCTGCTCGGGGCCTTCCGGGCATGCGGACTCCTGGTCCCGGTCTGGGACCTCGACCCGAGTCTGCCCGGTGCGGACTACGAGGAACCGTTGGCTCGGTTGGTCACCCGCCTCGACGAGGCGCTGGGAGTTCCCGGCCCGCTGAGCAGTGAGGAACGGCGGGCTCGTTCGGGCCTGTTGAGTCGCCAGGTCACCCTGCGCTGAGACCGGACGTCATGGATCCCTCAGTGACGGGCCCCTGCGTCGTGGCGATCATCTCGGCCAAGGACGAAGCTGTCCGCATCGCGGCGACGGTCGCTGCGGTGCGCCTCATCGATGGCGTTGACCTGGTCGTCGTGGTGGATGACGGCAGCTCTGATGCCACGGCCCGTGTGGCCGGTGAGGCCGGTGCCGTCGTGGTCAGCCATCCGCGAAACCGGGGCAAAGCAGCAGCCATGGCAACCGGCGCCGGGGTCGCCGCCGATCTGGACCTGCGCGAGAGCGCCGGCTCGGGGCGCGCGCGCGAGCTGCTGTTCATCGACGCCGACCTGGGGGACAGTGCCGCCAATATGGCGGTTCTGGTTGGTCCGGTTGCTTCCGGAGATGCGGACATGACCATCGCGGTGCTGCCGCCACAGGAGAGGTCCGGTGGCGGCCACGGGTTTGTGGTGCGGCTGGCGCGCAGCGGGATCGAGCGGCTTGCCGGCTGGGCGCCTACGCAGCCGCTGTCGGGCATGCGATGCCTTTCGCGCGAGGCCTACGAGGCCGCCTCGCCACTGGCGCGGGGCTGGGGCGTGGAGGTCGGGCTCACCATCGACGTTCTCGGCGCCGGGTTCCGGGTGCTCGAGGTTCCCTGCGACCTGCAGCACCGGGTCACCGGGTCCGACTGGAGGGGCCAGATCCACCGCGCCAGGCAGTATCGCGACGTCTGGCTTGCGATCGCATCCCGGCGACTGCGCGCGAAGGGCCTCACCCGGCGCCGCCACGAACCCGTCCGTGACAGAGGCCGAGATTAGGCTCTCGCGCAACGACCGGTCGCTGGGTTGGCTGCGGGTCGCGGCCCTCACCCTCTCGTTCGCCCTGCTCCTGCTTGTCGCTGCAGCCGGCCCCTCGGCGGCGAAGCCCGGCCTCGGCCCTCGTGGCTGGGCTCCGGGCAACCTTCCCGTCGAGATGTCGTCGGCCGTGGTCACGGCCCTGCTGTGGACGGCATACCTGCTGGGGGCCCTGGCCGTCGGTCTGGGTCTGTGGCGCGGGGTGGGCATCGGCCAGTCCTGGGTCAGGCTCGGGACGTGGCTGCGCGCCCACCCCTGGCTCTGGCCGGTGGCGCTGGGCGTCCTGGCGCTGCTGACCGCGCCGATCGGCTCGGCCGACCACACCAACTACGCGGCCTATGGGCGGATCGAGGCGCAGGGAGGCGACCCCTACCTCGTCGCGCCGATCACCTGGGCCGGCGGGCATGACCCCGTTACCAGTGCCGTTGAGCCCCCCTGGACGATGACACCGAGCATCTACGGACCTTTCGCCACGGCGCTGCAGACCCTGAGCTCCCTTGTCGGGCAGGACAATCTGCGGCAGACCGTATGGGTGTGGCAGCTGCTCATCGTGGCGGCCTGGCTCATGGTGCGGTTCCTGGTGCGCCGGGCCGCTCCCGATGACGTTGCCCTGCGCAGGGTCGACCTCCTGTGGACGGCGAACCCGGTGGTGTTCGGCGTCGCGGTGCTCGGGGCGCACGTTGACCTGATCGCGACGG
>JBDTWH010000125.1:0-4704 GCA_040006795.1 Actinomycetota bacterium
CCTGCACGAACCTGCAAGACCTGCACGAACCTGCATGATTTCGCACAATCCTGGACGTACCCCTGCACCACTCGTGCACCAGAAGGAGCACAGTGAAAACCGAACAATGCGCCGCCCAACCTCGTCAGCACCGCGCCGAGCCCCACAACTCGGGGTCGAGGCGTTCGGGCTCGGTGGCGTGGCGCGATGACGCCGCCTGTTTGGACGTGGGGCCGGAGCTGTTCTTCCCGATCGGGACGGCATACCCTGCGGTCCAGCAGATCGCAGAGGCCAAAGTTGTCTGCGGTCGATGCCCGGTCGCTGAGACGTGTCTGGAGTGGGCGACGGATTCCCACCAGGACAATGGCGTCTGGGGCGGGATGTCGTCCGACGAGCGTCGCACCTTGAAGCGTCGCAAAGCCCGTGCGAGTCGTGCGGTCGTCTGAGCCTCACACCAGGCCATCGAGCCGGGTGAGAGCCGCAGCATAAGCGATCTCGCGTGCTACTGGCAGTACCGGACCTTGTCTGAATCTAGGCAGGTCCAAGATGGGTAGGCCCAAGAGCTGAGCACCTCGCAGGTGCTCAGCTCTTGGTTTCACGCTCCGACTCGAGCACGATGATGGATCGCCCGGCCAATGAGTGCGACGTCGAGGCCAGCCAGTCCTGGTCGGTGACCTTTGACGGCTCTGCAACAGCGGTATCCAGTCGCACGCGCCACCCCACTCCGTACTCTGCAGGTGGCAGGGCAAAGTCGACCGGGTCGCTGTGGGCATTGAAAAGCAACAGGAAGTCGGAGTCCAGGACGCGCTCCCCGCGCGGGTCCGGCGCGGGGATGGCCTGACCGTTCAGGAAGGTCATCAGCGCCCGCGCATAGCCGTTCTGCCAGTCGTTCTCATCCATCGCGGTGCCGTCAGGGGAGAACCACTCGATGTCTCCGAGGGCGCTCTGGCCGCCGTGGGCCGCGTCGCCTGCAAAGAACCGGCGTCTGCGGAATACCGCGTGCCTCTGGCGAAGTGCGACCACGGCGCTCGTGAACATCAGCAGATGGCTCTCGTTCTCTGCCAGATCCCAGTTGATCCAGGCCAGCTCGTTGTCCTGGCAGTAGACGTTGTTGTTTCCGTTCTGCGTCCGGCCGATCTCGTCGCCGTGGGCGATCATCGGGACACCCTGGCTGAGCAGGAGGGTGGTCAGGAAGTTGCGCTGTTGCTGCCTGCGCAGGGCGTTGATGGCCGCGTCGTCGGTCTCACCCTCGGCTCCGCAGTTCCATGAGCGGTTGTTGCTCTCGCCGTCTTTGTTGCCCTCTCCATTGGCAAGGTTGTGCTTCTCGTTGTAGGACACGAGGTCGCGCAAGGTGAAGCCGTCGTGGGCGACGACGAAGTTGACCGAGGCGATCGGGCGACGCGCGGAGTGCTCGTACAGGTCGCTGGATCCGGTGAGGCGGGAAGCGAACTCGCCCAGGGACGCCGGCTCACCTCGCCAGAAGTCGCGCACGGTGTCGCGGAACTTGCCGTTCCACTCTGTCCACAGAGGCGGGAAGTTGCCGACCTGGTATCCGCCATCGCCGAGATCCCAGGGTTCGGCGATGAGCTTGACCTGTGAGATCACCGGGTCTTGCTGGATGATGTCGAAGAACGCCGAGAGCCGGTCCACCTCATGGAACTGACGGGCCAGGGTTGCCGCAAGGTCGAAGCGGAACCCGTCCACGTGCATCTCCTCGACCCAGTAGCGCAGCGAGTCCATGATCAGCTGAAGGACGTGCGGGTGGCGCATCAGCAGGCTGTTTCCCGTACCGGTGGTGTCGTAGTAGCGCGACTTGTCCTCGTCGACAAGGCGGTAGTACGCGGCGTTGTCAATGCCGCGGAAGGCGATCGTCGGACCCTTTTCGCTACCCTCGGCCGTGTGGTTGTAGACCACGTCGAGGATGACCTCGATGTTGGCCTCGTGCAGGGCCTTGACCATGGACTTGAACTCGGTGACCTGCTGGCCGCGCGATCCCGTCGCCGCGTAGGCCGCGTGCGGAGCGAGGAACCCGATGGTGTTGTAGCCCCAGTAGTTCGTCAGGCCCTGATCCACCAGCGTGCTGTCCTGGACGAACTGGTGGACTGGCATCAGCTCGATGGCAGTGACCCCGAGATTGGTCAGGTGCTCGATGATCGCCTGATGACCGATGGCGGCATACGTCCCGCGGACGGACTCCGGGACACCCCGATGGGTCATGGTCAGGCCCTTGACGTGTGCTTCGTAGATGACGGTGTTGTGGTACTCGTGACGTGGTGGCCGGTCGTGGCCCCAGTCGAAGAACGGGTTGACGACCACGGACAACATCGTGTGACCCAGAGAGTCTGTGTCGTTGAACTTCGCCGGCTTGTCGAGGTCATAGGAGTACAGGGATCTGTCGCCGTCGATCTGGCCGTCAATGGCCTTGGCGTACGGATCGAGCAGCAGCTTCGTGGGGTTGCAGCGATGGCCGTTGGCTGGGTCGTAGGGGCCGTGAACCCGGAAGCCATAGCGCTGACCTGGCTCGATGGCGGAGATGTAGCCGTGCCACACATGCCCGTCGACCTCGGTCAGCTCGACCCGGGTCTCGATGCCGTCGTCGGCGACGAGGCAGACCTCGACCATGTCTGCAACCTCTGAGAAGATCGCGAAGTTGACACCACTGCCGTCAAATGTGGCGCCCAGGGGGTAGGGATGGCCCGGCCAGAGGGGGTTCATGAGGTCCTTATCGAGGTCGAGGTCAGCCATGCGGACACCTATTCTGACGTGTCACGCCTCCCACATCACAACGAGGCTCTCAGAGCCCGCATGGCAGCGCGGCTCTCAGAGGGGGAACGTCCGCTCGATAACGTGGCCCGCGGACGCCTCGACAAGGTCGCTGGGCAGCGTGCCGAACGTGTTTCCGTGAGCGCCGTCGAGGCGGCTCGCCAAGAAGGCCTCTGCCACATATCCGGGTGCATGGCGCATCAGCAGACATGCCTGCAGCGTGACAGCAAGCTGTTCCACCAGCCCCCGGGCTCCGGCCTGGGCATCCGCCGAGATGACGACCATCGAGTCACGGGAGCCGGCGACCGCCGCCATAGCTGAGACGGCGTCGTTGATTGCCGCGTCGAGTCGGGTATCGGCACCGCGTGCGAGGTTGAGCTCGGAGGCAAAGGCGGCCACCGCGGCGGGCTCGCGAGTCAGCGCCCGCATGACGTCGAGAGCCACGACGTTGCCGGAGCCTTCCCAGATGGAGTTGACCGGAGCTTCGCGATACAGCCGGGCCAGGCCGTTCTCCTCGACCAGGCCGTTGCCACCCAGGCACTCAAGCGCTTCGGCCACCATCGGTGCGGTGCGTTTGCAGACCCAGTACTTGCCGACCGCCACTGCCAGACGTGAGAACGCGGTATCGCCCTCGTCGACGGCAGCTGCCAGCCGCAGACCCAGCGTGGTGGCAGCCTCGGACTCCAGTGCCAGATCCATCAGGACGTTACGCATCAGAGGCTGTTCGACCAGTGGCCTGCCAAAGGCCGCTCGATGTCGGGTGTGATGGATCGCGCGCACGAGAGCCTGGCGCATGGTCGCGGACGAGCCCAGGACGCAGTCCAGCCGGGTTGCCGCGACCATGTCCAGGATGGTCCGGATGCCCCGGCCCTCGTCGCCCAGGCGGACACCCCAGGTGCCGTCCAGCTCGATCTCGGACGAGGCATTCGATCGGTTGCCCAGCTTGTCCTTGAGCCGTTGCAGCATGAACGTGTTGCGGGTCCCGTCATCCAGAACGCGGGGGACAAGGAAGCAGGTCGGCCCGGCCGGTGTCTGCCCGAGAATCAGGAACAGGTCACTCATCGGCGCCGAGCAGAACCACTTGTGCCCGGTGAGCAAGTAGGTCTGCCCTCCTGCGATGGGGCCGCCAATCCCTTCCACGGCGGCGGTGGTGTTGGTTCGCAGGTCCGATCCGCCCTGCTTCTCCGTCATGCCCATCCCCGCAAGCACACCCCTCTTCAGCTCGTGGGGCCGCAGGCCGAAGTCATACTCACGCGAGGCCAGCAGAGGCGTCCAGATGGCGCTCAGCTCGGGACTGGCCGCAAGGGCGGGTACGGCGGCATACGTCATCGACACGGGGCACCCATGGCCTGCCTCGACCTGCGACCAGGCGACGAATCCTGCTGCGCGACGCAGATGAGCCCCGGTGCCCACCGGCTGCGTCCACGGCTCGGCAGTCAGACCGTGAGCAACTGCCGTGTCCAGCAGCCGGTGCCAGGCGGGGTGGAAGTCCACCTCGTCGATCCGCACGCCCTGTGGTGAGTGCGTATGCAGGTCTGGGGGATTGCGGTCCGCCTGGTCGCCCCAGATCTGTGCCTCGGCACTGCCGGCGAGCGCGCCGAGGGCCTCGAGCCCTGGATGATCTGAATCCCGGCCCCATCGATCGATCCCCTCTCGCAACGCTGGGTCGGCAAGAATGACGTTGTACTCGGGAAGGGCGGGGGGCTGGTTGGTGACCTCGTGAGTGCTCACTTGCGTGAGGTTATGCGCCAAGTCGGGCCAGCGGCAGTGCGTGGCGTCGACGGTTTCGGGAATCCTGGTGCTCGTGCCTGACTTTTGACCTCTCGCACCGGGGGGGCAGTTGGACTCGGCTCACTCGGATCAGTTAATGTCTGCAAGCACGCACAGCGACGATATTCTGGTCGTTGGGCGTTCCCGCGGACATAGCTCAGTTGGTAGAGCGCAACCTTGCCAAGGTTGAGG
>JBDTWH010000126.1:0-7697 GCA_040006795.1 Actinomycetota bacterium
CCCCCCTTCCAAGGGGGCCGTCCGTGTGTTCGCAGCACCTGGGGGATCAGGTGAGTCAGGTGCTCGCTCCGTCGAGGGAGATCTCGAACCACACGGTGGACCCGTCGACCCCTCGCGCATGGCCCATGGCATCCGATACCCCCGCGACCAGAGCCAGTCCTCTGCCCTGTGAGGCCGAGGGGTCCTCCAGTCCGTGACGAGGCGCGCTCCACATGCCGGTGTCCTCGACGGTGACCAGGAGCCGGTGGGCCAGCTCCAGGGTCACCCTCGCCGACGTGCCAGCGTGCTGCACGACATTCGTCACGAGCTCCGAGATGCAGGTGACTGCGGCCGTCACGACCTCGTCGCTCAGTCCCCAGGACTCGAGCTGAGCCCGCGCCCACCGGCGGGCTCCACGCACGGCGATACTGCGGGGAGGCACCAGCACCGAGGCCATCTCATGGTCCCGGCTGTCACGGCCCACCACGAGCAGGGCGCAGTCATGTTCCAGGCCCCTGTCCCCGATCATGGTGTCGACCACATGCTGGGAGATGCTGCGTGGAGCCGTTGCGGACATCGTGCTCAACGTCCGCAACAGGGCTGACCGCCCCTGGGCCAGGCTCAAGTCATGGCGTTCCAGCAGCCCGTTGGTGAACGCGACCAGGGCGTCGCCTTCGCGCAGGTTGATCTGCCTGACGGGGCGGGCGCCGCTGATCCCGAGCGGGGGGCCGGGCTCGAGCTCGGCGTAATGGGCCAAAGGTCCAGGACGGCCTGAGTCCCCAGCGGTTCGGCGACGGACCACCGCTGGAGGGACGTGGCCCGCGCTGGCGAGTCGCAGGTCACCTGTGGCGGGGTCGAAGACTCCCAGCAGCGTGGTGACGAAGAGCTCACCGCCGAAGCCTGTGCTCTCGGCCCTGACGGGGTACGGCTGGCGGTTCGCCGCGGCGGACAGGCCCCCCAGGTCAAGATGTCCGACGAGCTCGTCGAGCGCAGAGAAGGCAACGTTGGGGTCGGAGCTGGCGAGCGTCGCTTCCCGAAGTCCGACCCTGACCTGCGTCATGAGAGCGGGCGCAGCCGCACCGGCCCCCACGACCTCGCCGAGGCTGATGGCCAGCCTGCCGTGCGGCATACCGGCGACGTCGTAGAACTCACCACTGCCAGCGGTCTGGGGGTCCGTCCTCTCGCGCGCGGACAGGGTCACCATCTGGACGTCGGGAAGGTGGCGCCGCACCCCGAGGTAGCCGAGGGACCCCGTGATGTCGGTCCCGTTCAGGGGCAGGATCAGCCGCCCGGATCCGTCGGCGACAAAGCGCTGATCAGCTTCGGAGGGGGGCGCGGCGGGTGGCCTGGCGCCTGCCCGGAAGCCCGACCAGATCAGTGGCGCCCGTGAGTCCGTCTCGTCCCAGAGCTCAGCCCCTCGCCAGGTTGCCGCACCTTGGTCAGCTTGCCCGGGCCCGCCCACCAGGACCAGCACGGGTGCGACCTCGACCACGACGACGAGGACTCCGAGGACGGAGCCCTCATCGTCGCGAACGGCCGAGTAGCTGCGGGCCAGGTAGGCCCAGTCGGGGTGGGACTGGTCCCGGCCCCCGAGGTCCAGCATCTCTCCCTCGTCGTGGAACGGAGGTCCGCCGGCGAAGACGCCCCGCACTGCCTCCGGATAGCCAGGGCGCGACCAGACCTCGGGCATCACCAGGGGGGCGTGCTGAGCCCAGGAACGCGGATGGCGCGGGCCCAGCAGATCCGCGAAACGGTCGTTGTAGGCCATCGCGTAGTCGGGGCCGTGACAGTAGGCCATCGGGGCTGAGGCCTCGATCAGGGTGCGGACGACAGCCTCGACGGCGGGGTCCCATTGGTCTCTGCGTCCGAAGTCGCTCTCGGACCAGTCGTACCGGGCCGCAACGGACGCACAACCGGCCACCGCAGCTTCGCCGGTCGCAGAAGAATATCCTTGTGACAATCCGGCCACACCTATATTTTAGGCGGCGTTTCCGGCTGGCAGGGCACTGGGAACGTGCTTTCTGGCGCCCGGTCAAACCCTCTGGTCAGGTCGTCAGCAGCACCTTGCCGATGTTGGCGCCGGCCTCGAGCTCTCGATGGGCATCGGCGGCCTGGGCGAGGGGGAAGGTCCGGTGCACGACCGGCTTCACCTGCCCGGACTCGAGCAATGGCCAGACATGCTCACGGACGGCGGCCACGATGGCGGCCTTCTCTGCCGGAGGGCGGCCCCTCAGCGAGGTCGCGATCACTGCACCGCACTTGCGAAGCAGGGCATTGATGTCGAGCTCGGCCCTGGCCCCACCCTGCAGCCCGATGATGACCAGACGTCCGTTGACCGCCAGCGCGGCGACGTTGCGGGCGAGATACTTGGCGCCGATGTTGTCCAGGATCACGTCAGCTCCCGCCCCCTGGGTGGCGTCCTTCAGCACCTCGACGAAGTCCTGCTCGCGATAGTTGATGAGGATCTCCGCCCCCAGCTCGCGACAGGCCTCAAGCTTGGCGTCCGTTCCGGCAGTCACCGCGATGTGGGCACCCACCGCCCGGGCCAGCTGGATCGCCATCGTCCCGATCCCGCTGGACCCGCCGTGGATCAGGACGGTCTGACCCGGCTGGAGGTTGGCGGTCAGGAAGACGTTGGACCACACCGTGCTGACGACCTCGGGTAGCGCGGCTCCCTCGACCAGCGAGACCCCGGACGGCAGGGGCAACAGCTGTGCGGCTGGCACCGCGACCTGCTCGGCATACCCACCGCCCGCAAGCAGCGCGCACACCTGGTCACCGGCCGCCCAGCCCGACACGCCCTCCCCGAGGACGCTGATCGTCCCGCTCACCTCCATGCCCGGGTACGCCGAGGCGCCCGGCGGCGGGGGATAGAACCCCTGGCGCTGCATCAGATCCGCGCGGTTGACACCGGCCGCCGCGACCTGCACCAGCACCTCTCCGGCCGCCACCTCGGGTGTGGGCACCTCGTCGAGGACAAGCGCGTCGGCATCTCCGGGCACGGGAATCGTGATGGCTCGCATGTCCCGACCATATGCCGTGCCCGGTGAAGGAAAGCTCCCGGTCATCCTCCGGCGAAAGGCTCCTGGTCATCCTCCTGCGTAAGGCTCCAGGGCCGGGCAGCTCTGCCCTTTGGCCGGCGCCAGGAGCTCGAAGTGCCACCACTCGTTGACGTAGCGGCGGCAGAGGCCGTAGCGGACACCGTTCTTCTCGAGCCAGGCGGCGGCCGCGGGAGGACCCACGTCGATGGCCAGTCCCCTGACATGGTTGGACTCGGCCGGGGGCAGCACCCAGCGGCGGGCCTTCTCAGGGGAGCCGTACTGGGCGATGCCCTCATCGTAGAGGCGCTGCTGTGCCGCGGCAGTGCGGAAGCCGGAGTTGATGCTCAGGTCCAGCCCCACCTCCAGCTCTGCGGTCCGGGCTCGGTTGAAGGCCTGGGCCAGAGAGGGTTCGAGCCCCCAGGTCCCGGGCTTCGGCTGCTCTGTCTTCGCCTTCTTGATATCGGCCGCGGCCTGGTCCGCCAGCACCTTGTCCGCGGCGGCTTTGTCGGCTGCGGCCTGGTCTACTGCGGCTTTATCGGCCAGTGCCTTGTCGGCCGCGGCCTGGTCTGCTAGGACCTGGTCTGCTAGGAACTGGTCTGCTAGGAACTTGTCGGCGGCGGCCTGGCTGGCAAGGGCCTGGCTGGCTGCGGCCTGGTCGGCCACGCTGAGATGGATCTGCAGGCCGATGGGCACCACGAGGGCAAGAGAGGTGACCAGGAGCAGGAGTGCGTGCCGTCGTCTTCGCTCGCGCCGGGCAATGCGTTCCGGGTCGATATCGGAGCCTTGGGGCCGGCCGGCAGCATCACCGGTCCCGCGCCTCCGCATCCCCCCGCTGGCGCTCACCGTGCATCCCCCCGCTGGTGCTCATGGCATTCCTGTCCTGCCCGCATGCTGCCCTTTTGGTGGCCGGTGCCTGTGCGGGTCCGGTGTCTAGTGAGGTTAACCCGCATCCCCGGGCAGCGACACTGCGGGTCCAGGGCACGAGCCGATCAGCTCTAGACCCTTACGAGCCGCCGATGCGACGGGTGAGGTCCGTCGCGGTGTGGATGACCTCCTCAACCAGAGCGCCACGCTGACCAGCGGCCACCTCCGCGGCGGGGTACGTCACGGCGATACCGGCCACAGGGTGCCCGCTGTGGTCGAGGACCGGCGCCGCGACGGATGCGAAGCCGGGTGTCACCGACCCGTCCTCAAGGGCGAAGCCGTCCCGGCGAACCCGGGACAGCACCGACCGAAGCCCCGGCAGCGTTGTGGGACCGACGCCATGGCGCCGGACGAACGCATCGCGGGAGGGAAAGAGCGCGCGAACCTGCTGGGGCGGCAGTGACGCCAGCATCGCCAGGCCGCTGGCGGTCAGCTGGGAGGGCAGGCGCACGCCCACGTCGGTGACCAGCGGTGGCCGGCCGGGAGCCCGCTCCTCGATGACGTAGAGGACGTCGCGGCCGTGCAGCACGGCGAGGTGGGCGTTGTGCCTGGTGGCGTCCACGAGGCGCACCAGCAGCTGTCGGGCGAGCCGCTGAAGCGGGGCCTGGCGGGTGTAGGCCGAACCCAGCTCGAATGCCGCGACACCGAGACCGTATCGGCGCTCGTCAGCCAGGTGCACGACGAAACCCTGGTCGCACAGCACGGTGAGCAGGTGATAGACGCTGGACCGTGGCAGCCCGAGGTCCCGGGCGATGGAGGAGGCAGGGACAGGCTCGGTATGCCGTGCCAGCAGCCGCAGCACGGTCAGCGCCTGACTTGCGGCGGGTGCGTTGGCCATGTGCCAGTGTCTCAGATTCGAGACACTAACCATCGTCAGGGGATGGTTGACCGGTCGCAGGTGCGTTCAAATGAGGTCATGACATCAGCCCATCCCTCTGAAAGCCTGCTTGCGCCCGAGACGGGCACGGTCGCCGTCGGCATCGGGCCGCTGTCGTTCGACGATGTGGTGGCTGTTGCCCGGCAGGGTGCCCGCATCGAGATCACCCCCGAGTCGCTCGACGAGATTCGCAAGAGCCGCACCATCATCGAAGGCCTGGCGGGCGATGTCGAGCCGCACTACGGAGTCTCGACCGGATTCGGTGCGCTGGCCACCAAACACATCGCACCCGACATGCGCGCCCAGCTCCAGCGAAGCCTGGTCCGCAGCCACGCCGCCGGTTCCGGTCCCGAGGTCGAGCGTGAGGTGATCCGTGCGCTCATGCTGTTGCGCCTCTCGACCCTGGCCACCGGCCGCACCGGCGTGCGCGAGGAGACGGCTGCGGCATACGCGGCGGTCCTGAATGCGGGGATCACGCCCGTGGTCCATGAGTACGGCAGTCTGGGTTGTTCGGGTGACCTGGCCCCGCTCGCCCACTGCGCGCTCGCCGTGATGGGCGAAGGGCCGGTCCGCAACGCACTGGGCGAGCTGGTGCCGGCCGCCGAGGCGCTGGCTGAGGCGGGCATCACCCCGATCGCGTTGCGCGAGAAGGAGGGCCTGGCCCTGATCAACGGCACCGACGGCATGCTCGGCATGCTGATTCTTGCCATCACCGACCTGCGCGACCTGCTCAAGGTTGCCGACCTCACCGCGGCGATGAGCGTGGAAGGCCTGCTCGGCACGGACGCCGTCTTCGCGGCAGACCTCCAGGCCCTGCGCCCGCACCCCGGCCAGGCTGCCTCGGCCGCCAACATCCGCGCGATCATGGCCGGGAGCCCGATCCGGGCCAGCCATGACAACGAGGGCTGCACGCGGGTCCAGGACGCCTACTCCCTGCGGTGCGCGCCTCAGGTGGCCGGCGCCGCACGTGACACGGTTGACCATGCCTCCCTGGTCGCCGGACGCGAGCTTGCCGCCGCGGTGGACAACCCGGTGATCACCCTGGATGGCCGGGTGGAGTCCAACGGCAACTTCCACGGGGCTCCGGTGGCCTATGTGCTGGACTTCCTGGCCATCGTCGCCGCCGACGTCGCGAGCATGTCCGAACGTCGGACCGACCGTTTCCTGGACGTCTCCCGCAACCACGGCCTCAACGCCTTCCTGGCTGACGACCCGGGCGTCGACTCGGGACACATGATCGCCCAGTACACCGCCGCCGGGATCGTCTCGGAGATGAAACGGCTCGCAGCTCCGGCAAGCGTCGACTCGATCCCGAGCTCGGCGATGCAGGAGGACCACGTGTCGATGGGCTGGGCGGGGGCACGCAAGCTTCGCCGGTCCGTCGACGGCCTCACCCGGGTGCTGGCGGTCGAGCTGCTGACGGCCGCCCGCGGCATACAGCTGCGCGCTCCGCTGGAGCCGTCGGCCGCAACCGGCGCGGTGATCAACGCGCTACGCGCGGTGACCCAGGGCCCGGGCGTCGACCGCTTCATGGCTCCCGAGATCGAGGCGACGGTCCAGCTCATCGCCACCGGCGGCGCCCTGCGAGCAGTCGAGACCGTCACCGGACCGTTGACCTGAGACAGAACACCACCGAACTGACAGTGCCATGATTTTTAGGAAATACGTTCTCGAACAAGGAGATTCGCCATGGAAGGCGCCCGTCCCGTCCGCGCACCCCGCGGAACGACTCTGACCGCCAAGTCGTGGACCACCGAGGCCCCGCTGCGGATGCTGATGAACAACCTCGACCCCGAGAACGCCGAGCGCCCCGACGACCTGGTCGTCTACGGCGGCACCGGAAAGGCGGCGCGCGACTGGAAGTCCTTCGACGCGATGGTCCGCACCCTCACCACGCTGGAGAAGGACGAGACCATGCTGGTCCAGTCCGGCCGGCCGGTCGGTGTGATGCGCACCCACGAGTGGGCGCCGCGGGTGATCATCGCCAACAGCAACCTTGTCGGCGACTGGGCGACCTGGCCCGAGTTCCGCAGGCTTGAGCACCTGGGGCTGACGATGTACGGCCAGATGACAGCCGGCTCGTGGATCTACATCGGCACCCAGGGCATCCTGCAGGGCACCCACGAGACTTTCGCCGCGGTGGCCGACAAACGCTTCAACGGCACCCTGGCCGGCACGCTGACCCTGACCGGGGGTGCCGGGGGGATGGGGGGCGCCCAGCCGCTGGCGGTGACCATGAACGACGGTGTCTGCCTGCTCGTCGACGTCGACGGGACACACCTGCAGCGGCAGGTGGACCACCGCTACCTTGACGTGATCGCCGCCGGCCTCGACGACGCCGTCGCCCAGTGCCTGGCTGCCAAGCGGGACCGCCGTGCCCTCTCCGTCGGGCTGGTCGGCAACTGCGCCACCGTGTTCCCTGAGCTCCTGCGTCGCGGCGTGGAGATCGACATCGTCACCGACCAGACCAGCGCGCACGACCCGCTGTCCTACCTGCCCGAGGGCGTCGAGGTGGCCGACTGGCACGCCTACGCCGAGGCCAAGCCCGAGGAGTTCACCGACCGGGCGCGGGCCTCGATGGCCCAGCACGTCAAGGCCATGGTCGGGTTCCAGGACGGCGGGGCCGAGGTCTTCGACTACGGCAACTCGATCCGCACCGAGGCTCAGCTGGGCGGCTACGAAAGGGCTTTCGAGTTCCCGGGCTTCGTGCCGGCATACATCCGGCCGCTGTTCTGCGAAGGCAAGGGACCCTTCCGCTGGGCCGCGCTGTCCGGCAACCCGCAGGACATCTACAAGACGGACAAGGCGATCATGGACCTCTTCCCGGACAACGACCGGCTTCAGAAGTGGATCAGGGCGGCCGGCGAGAAGGTTGC
>JBDTWH010000127.1:0-25663 GCA_040006795.1 Actinomycetota bacterium
ACCATCACCAACGATGGTGTGAGCATCGCCAAGGAGATCGAGCTCGAGGACCCGTACGAGAAGATCGGCGCAGAGCTGGTCAAGGAAGTTGCCAAGAAGACTGACGACGTAGCAGGTGACGGCACCACGACGGCGACGGTCCTGGCTCAGGCGATGGTGCGCGAGGGTCTGCGCAACGTTGCTGCCGGCGCCAACCCGATGGCCCTCAAGCGTGGCATCGAGCAGGCCGTCGCGGCGGTGTCCGATGAGCTGCTGAGCATGGCCAAGGAGGTCGAGACCAAGGAGCAGATTGCTGCTACCGCCTCGATCTCGGCCGCTGACCGCCAGATCGGCGAGATGATCGCCGAGGCCATGGACAAGGTCGGCAAGGAAGGCGTCATCACGGTCGAGGAGAGCCAGACCTTCGGTCTCGAGCTCGAGCTGACCGAGGGCATGCGCTTCGACAAGGGCTACATCTCCGCGTACTTCGTCACCGACGCAGAGCGCATGGAGACCGTCCTGGAGGACCCGTACGTCCTGGTCGTCAACTCCAAGATCGGCAGCATCAAGGACCTCATCCCGCTGCTGGACAAGATTCGCCAGGCCGGCAAGTCCGTCCTGATCGTGGCCGAGGACGTCGAGGGCGAGGCACTGGCGACCCTGGTGCTGAACCACATCCGTCGCACCCTGCAGGTCGTCGCCGTCAAGGCGCCGGGCTTCGGTGACCGTCGCAAGGCCATGCTCGGTGACATCGCCATCCTTACCGGTGGCCAGGTCATCTCCGAGGAGATCGGGCTCAAGCTCGACACCACCGAGCTCGACCAGCTCGGGTCTGCGCGCAAGGTGGTTGTCACCAAGGACGACACGACCATCGTCGAGGGTGGGGGCGACGCTGACCAGATTGCCGGCCGCGTCAACCAGATCCGCGCCGAGATCGACAAGTCCGACTCGGACTACGACCGCGAGAAGCTCCAGGAGCGCCTCGCCAAGCTCGCCGGTGGCGTTGCTGTCATCAAGGCGGGCGCGGCCACCGAGGTCGAGCTCAAGGAGCGCAAGCACCGCATCGAGGACGCAGTCCGCAATGCCAAGGCTGCGGTCGAAGAGGGCATCGTCGCCGGTGGTGGCGTGGCTCTCGTGCAGGCCACGGACGCCGCGTTCATGAACCTCAAGCTTGACGGCGACGAGGCCACGGGTGCGAACATCGTTCGGGTCGCTTCCGAGGCGCCGCTCAAGCAGATCGCCATCAACAGTGGCATGGAGGGTGGGGTCGTGGCTGAGAAGGTCCGCAACCTGCCGTCCGGCTGGGGTCTGAACGCGGCCAACGGTGAGTATGTCGACCTGATCGCCGAGGGCATCATCGACCCGGCCAAGGTCACCCGCTCGGCGCTGCAGAACGCCGCATCCATCGCGGCGCTGTTCCTGACCACCGAGGTCGTCATCGCAGAGAAGCCCGAGAAGGCTGCTGCGGCGGCTCCGGGTGGCGACGAGATGGGTGGCATGGGCTTCTGAGCCCAGGCACCTGATAACAACGCAACAGGGCGGTTCCCCCGGAGACGGGGGAGCCGCCCTCTGTGTTGAAGGGGAGCTCCGCGGTGAGCGGCGTTCCGCCAGGTGCCGGCCTGCTCATGATCCGCGGTGACCCGGAAGACCAAACGGGCGGTGGTCGCGCCCACAGGCTTGAAGGCAGACTCAGGGACAGCTCAGGGTTCTTTCAGGGTTGACTCGGGGTCGAATCCGCTGGGACGCAACGCTCCTCGACCCTAGGCTTGGTGTCGGCCCGGAGAATGTCTCTGCAGCCGATCGCCTGCTATCAGGGAGAGACCCATGAGTACGTCGGCCACATCGATCTCTACAGGGACAACCGCCGTCCTGCCAGCGGTCAGGACCGTCGCCCTGTCAAAGGTCTATGGCCAGGGCGAGACGCGGGTGGTGGCTCTGGACGACGTCAGCCTCGACCTTGCCGCGGGTGAGTTCACGGCAATCATGGGCCCGTCCGGATCGGGCAAGTCCACCCTCCTGCACTGTGCGGCGGCTCTGGACTTCCCCACGTCCGGCCAGGTGTTCCTCGGCGACGTCGAGCTGAGCGGGCTGAAGGACAAGGCGTTGACCCAGCTGCGACGCGACCGGATCGGGTTCATCTTCCAGTCGCTCAACCTGGTGCCGACCCTGAGCGCGAAGGAGAACATCCTGCTGCCGCTGGCGATCGCCGGCCGCAAGCCCGACCCGCAGTGGTATGACTCGGTCATCGACACCGTCGGGCTGCGCGACCGGCTCGACCACCGTCCCAAGGAGCTCTCCGGGGGCCAGCAGCAGCGCGTGGCCTGTGCGCGGGCTCTGCTCAGCCGCCCCCAGGTCATCTTCGCCGATGAGCCGACCGGCAACCTCGACTCGATGGCCGGCCTGGAGGTGCTGAAGTTCCTGCGCCGCTCTGTCGACGAGTTCGGCCAGACCATCGTGATGGTGACCCACGATCCGGTTGCCGCGAGCCACACCGACCGTGTGGTGTTCCTGGCGGACGGGCGGATCGTCGACGAGCTTCGGCGGCCGACCTCGGACCTGGTGCTCGAGCGGATGAAGCTTCTGGATCGTCTCGTCGTCGAGCAAGGGTCCTGAGTCATGCTGCATGCCAGCTGGAAGAGCCTGCTCGCCCGCAAGCTGAGGCTGCTGATGAGCGGCTTCGCCATCGTCCTGGGCGTCGCGTTCGTCGCCGGGTCGCTGATCTTCACGGACACGTTGGGCCAGGCCTTCACCAAGATCATGGCGGGCAGCGTCGGCGACGTGGTGGTGCGCCCGGTCGGTGCGGTCAATGACGAGAGCACCCAGAGCGCCAAGACCCTTCCGTCGTCGCTGGTCAGGGACCTGGCCACGGTCGACGGCGCGGCACGGGTCGACGGGAGTGTCAGCGCGGTCGGCGTCTTCGTGATCGGCAGGGACGGCAAGGTGATCGGCGCCCAGGGGGCGCCCGGCATCGCGGTGAACTTCAGTGACGCACCTGCCGCCCACGGCGTCCAGGGCTTGTCGATCACGTCCGGGCGGGCGCCGGCCAGGGCCGGTGAGATCACGCTCGACCCGGTGACGGCCGACAAGGCGGGATACAAGATCGGGGACACCGTGCCCATGGTGACCTCTGGCGCGCAGCCCTCTCTCAAAGCAACCATGGTGGGTATCGGCAAGTTCGGTGGCGGAGGCCTGGCCGGCGCCAGCCTGACCACCTTTGACCTCAGGACCGCCCAACAGCTCTTTGAGGGCGGTAAGGACGTCTACAGCGGTATCTGGGTGACTGCGCAGGATGGGGTCGGCCAGGCTGAGCTTCGCGACCGGGTCCAGGCCGCTCTCCCTGCGGGGGTCGAGGCCGTCACGGGCGACAGGGCCGCGGACGAGGCCGCCAGCGAGATCGACAAGGCGCTGTCCTTCATCAGCACCTTCCTGCTTGTCTTCGCCGGCGTCTCGCTCGTGGTCGGCACCTTCCTGATCATCAACACGTTCTCGATCCTGGTCGCGCAGCGAAGCCGGGAGCTTGCCCTCTTCCGAGCCCTCGGCGCCAGCCGCCGACAGGTCAGCCGTTCGGTGCTCTTCGAGGCTCTGGTCATCGGTCTCATCGGGTCTACCGTCGGACTGGCGCTCGGCTTCGTCCTGGCAACGGGTATCAAGGCCCTCTTTGCGGCGATCGGCCTTGACCTGTCCGGATCACCGCTGGTCTTTGAGCCGCGTACAGCCCTGATCGCCTACCTGGTGGGCATACTCGTGACTGCCTTCGCGGCATACCTGCCCGGCCGTCGGGCGAGCCGGATCGCACCGGTTGAGGCCCTGCGAGATGACGTGGCGATGCCGGAGTCCTCTATCCGGCGCCGAGCCGGTATCGGGCTGGCGATGACGGCGCTGGGTGCCGTGGCACTGGTGGTCGGACTGTTCACGAGCATCACGAACGCACTGGTCTACATCGGCGGCGGGATGCTCTTCGTCGTCGTGGGTGTCGCGATCGCCAGCCCGTTGCTGGGCAGGCCGGTCGTTGCGCTGGTCGGCATGGCCTATCGACGGATGTTCGGAGCCGTCGGCCGCCTGGCGGAGCAGAACGCCATGCGTAACCCCCGCCGCACCGCTGCCACGGCGTCGGCGCTCATGGTCGGCCTCACGCTCGTGTCGATGATGGCGGTCTTCGGGCAGTCGACCAAGGCCAGTGTTGACAAGACGATCGCGGACAGCTTCTCAGCCGACTACGTGGTGTCGAACGCCATCGGTGTCCCCTTCTCGCCGGCCATCGTGGATCAGGTCAGGAAGGTGCCCGGCGTTGGCGCCGTGGCCAGGTTCCGCTTCGTCTCAGCCAAGGTGGGCGGTGAGGCGACCCAGGTCGGCGGCATCGAGCCGGTCCCCTTCGCCAAGGCCATGAAGGTCAAGATGGACAGCGGCACGATCGGCGCCCTTTCCGGACATTCCCTGGTCGTCGAGTCCAAGCTGGCCAGGGAAAAGGGCGTTGCGGTGGGCGACAAGGTCACCATGTCGATCGTGGGTGACCCGGCCAGCTACTCGGTCGTCGGCACCTTCGAGCCGCTTCCCGGCATCACGGGGTGGCAGTACCTCACGTCGCTGGAGGCGCTCAGCGCCGCAGGTGTGGTTCCTGCCGACAACTTCGCGTATGTCGTTCGCGCACCGGGCGCGAACGCCGCGACTGTCCGGGCGGGGATCGACTCGGTTGTCGCGGATCTGCCCACTGTCAGCCTGAAGGACCAGGCCGAGTTCGCCGCCGAGCAGAGGGCGCCCGTCGACCAGATGCTGGCGTTGATCTACGCATTGCTGGGCCTGGCCGTGGTGATCGCCGTCCTGGGGATCGTCAACACGCTGGCCCTGTCCGTCATCGAACGCACCCGTGAGGTCGGCCTGCTGCGGGCGGTCGGTCTGAGCCGGCGTCAGCTGCGGACCATGGTGCGGTTGGAGGCTGTCATCATCTCGCTCCTTGGCGCTGTTCTCGGGGTCGGGTTGGGCCTGGTGTCCGGCGTCGCCCTGCAGCGTTCCCAGGCGGACTCGGGTGTCGAGGTGCTGTCGGTCCCGTTTGTGCAGCTGGGCATCTTCGTCGCGCTGGCCGCGCTGGTCGGAGTCCTGGCCGCAGTCTGGCCGGCCCGCCGCGCGGCCAGGCTGGATGTGTTGCGAGCCATCACGACTGACTGAGGCCCGGTGGTTTAGGGTCGGCAGCCTGAGGAGGGAGGGAGCGGGCGAATGGCGATCTGGATCGACCCGCCAAGCTGGCCTGCGCGCGGCCGTCTATGGTCGCACGTCATCAGTGACACCTCCTATGACGAGCTCCACGCCTTCGCCGTGCGGGTCGGCATACCGGCGCGGGGGTATGACGGCGATCACTTCGACGTCCCGCAGGAGTCGTACACGGCGCTGGTCGCGGCCGGCGCGCGACCCATCGGAGGCAAGGAGCTGGCCCGTGTTCTGCGGGACAGCGGGCTGCGGTTCCAGAAGCGCAAGGGGGAGCGACCGCTGGCGGCATACCGCAACGTGCTGCCGCAGGTAGAGGCCGGGCACAGCGTCCATCTCGTGGCCTCGGCCCTGGGGACCCCCGATGAGCTCACCGTAGCCGCAGTGGTCTTCGTCATCGACTCACTCGGGGCACTCTTGCTGGTCCACACCGTGACCCGTGATGCCTGGGGTGCTCCGGCGGGTGGTCGCGAGCAGGTCGAGACGGTGCTGGACTGTGCGACCCGGGAGACGTGGGAGGAGACGGGTCTGCGCATTGACCCTGCGGTCCTGGAGCCCTGCGGCTATGAGCGGGTGACCTTGGACGCCGGGCCCACCGGTCGATGGACGAACCGGCGCAACTATGTCGCCTGCTTTGTCACGATGCTGGACGTGGCCGGGCCACCCGTCGTACCCCAGCACGTGGACGTCGACGCCGCCGAGTGGGTGAGCCGGTCGGAGGCCCAGCGGCGTTGCCAGGGCGAGTTCTGGTGGCCGCTGTTCGCCCATGCTCACGGATACCCGCCCAGCTGACATCCCGGCCGTGACGACGACGGTGACTCAGGCGTTGACGCGCAGACGGGCCAGCTCACGGCCCAGGTTGATCCGGGCGGGCGTCTCCCAGGCGTGCAGCGCGTGTGAGGTCCGGTAGATCCTGTCGCGGTGCAGCAAGGGCCCGAGAATTGCCGCACGGCCGGTCCCGTACTCCTTGTCCGGAACGTGTGCGTACTCCTGGCGGACCTGGGTGCAGTAGGCGTCGAAGCGTTCCCGGGCAGCAGACAGGATCCACAGGTCGGCGTCGTGAAAGGCCGCGTCCAGCGGCTCTCCGGCATCGGCGTCGTGCCGTGCGGTGAGCCGGATCAGGCGGTCCACGGCGTCGATGTCACGATCGGTGAGGCTGAGCTGTCGCAGGGTCTTGCGGGCCAGCGCGGCACTGTCGGCCTCGTTTGCCCCCGGGCTCGAGCAGGGGTCATAGACGGCGTCGTGAAACCAGGCCGCAAGCCGGGCGAGGGAGCACTGACGGTCGTTGATCTCGCGGCCCTCCTCCATCTCCTCGAGCGCCCAGAACATCTCCACCAGGTGAGTGGTCGTGTGATATCTGCGGGTGGGTTCGGTCCAGCGCGCGAGCAGGTCGGCGCCCAGCTGTTCGACGACGTCATTGCCGGGGGCGCGCGGCGCAATGCCGCGCACATCCATGGTCCACCAGGTGATCAATGCGGGCATGGTGTCAGTGTGTCAGTCCCGGCGGTTCCAGCTCGACGGGCAGTCCGGTGGTATGGAACACGATGAGCTCGCAGACTGCGCGGGTCAGCACCACGTAGAGCCTGCGCAGCCCCGTCCGTCGGTCGGGCTCGGCCGCAGCGATTGCAGCAGGCTCGACGACGATGACCCGGTCGAACTCCAGCCCCTTGGCCACCGTGGCCGGCACGACATCAACCTGATGGTCGACGTCACCCTGGCCGGCGCCCAGCACCCCATGATCAACACCGTTACGGGACAACGCTTTCGAGACGTCCTCAACCGCAGCGTCGGGTACGATCACCCCGATCGACCCGGGTTCGCGAACGGACTCGGCGATCGATCCGGCAACACGGTCGTACAGCGTGGAGCTCTCGACCCTGACGATCTCCAGTCGTCCGGGGTTGTCCCGCACCGATACGGGGATGCCCAGGTCGGGGGCCATCGAGGGAAGCAGCCGGGCCGCATACTCGATCACGCTGGACGGCACCCTGAACCCGCGTTCCAGGATCTCGATGACGGCGTCCGGTTTGCCCAGGTGCCTCAGGGAGTCCTCCCATGAGTCGGCAGCCCAGGGTGTCGTGCCCTGCGCGAGATCTCCGAGAATCGTCGCCGATCCGGTCGAGCAGCGCCGCCCCACGGCGCGAAGCTGCATCGGCGACAGGTCCTGGGCCTCGTCCAGGACGACGTGGCCAAGGCTGGGGGTTCGCTGAAGGTGGTCCTTGATCTCATCGACCAGGACGGCGTCTGCGGCCGACCAGCGGGCCGATCCGCGTCCGGCCGCCGGGTGGGACCACAACAATATCGAGCGCTCGACCTCGGTGAGCAGACCTGTCGAGTGCCCGCGCAAGGTCGTGGCGTCCGAGAGCAGACCGAACAGCACCGCCTTCGGGTCCAGCGCGGGCCATACCCGTCCGGCATACTTTCTGACCGCGGCGGATCGGGCCACGACGTCCTGCACCCGGTCGTCCGGGGAGTCGCCGGCCTGCTCCATCTGCAGCAGGATCGCGTGAGCCAGCCGGTGTGGCAGCATCCGGCGGGCCGCGTCATAGCGCACCCCCCGGGTGCGCAGCTCCTGGATGATCTCGGCTACTTCCGAGGTCGGCACACGCCACTTGTGGGCGCCGCGTGGCAGGACAAGCGGCTCGGAGGGTGTCAGCACATGCGACCACACGGCGGCATGCAGGATCAGGGCCAGGCGTGGGTCTCCTTTCAGGACAGCGGTCTCGACGCTGTCCCGGCCGCGGACCGGCACCGACGCGAGCAGCTCGTCAATCGTGGCGTGAGCGACCTCGACCTCGCCGAGAGTCGGGAGCACGGCGCCGATGTGATCGAGGAACGCCCGGTTCGGACCGATGACCAGGACGCCGCCGCGGGCCAGTCGCTCGCGAAAGGCGAAAAGCAGCCACGCAGCCCGGTGCAGCCCAACGGCGGTCTTGCCTGTCCCGGGCGCACCCTGAACGCAGACCGTGGTTGCGACGTCGCAGCGGACGATGACGTCCTGCTCGGGCTGGATGGTGGCGACGATGTCGCGCATCGGGCCGACCCTCGGCCGTTCGATCTCACCAACAAGGATCTGGCTCCGGAAGGCCTCCGCGCCAGACCTGTGGCTCTCGTCGGCGCCATCGAGCCTTTCGTCCTCATAGGCCGTCAGCTGACCGCGGTCGGTCCCGAACCTGCGACGCAGGCTCACGCCCATCGGCTCTTGCGTTGATGCGCGATAGAAGGCCCCGGAGACGTCAGCGCGCCAGTCGATGACCACGGGGTCGCCAGAGGAGTCCGCGACGTGGCGTCGCCCGATGTACCAGCGCTCGGGCCTGGGCGCGTCGCTGCGCTGCTGGTCGATCCGGCCGAAGAACAGGTTGGCGCCCGGGTCCTCTGCCAGCGACTGCGCGCGGCGGTATAACGTCGCCGCAAGGAGCTCACTCGAGACCCGGTCCCCGCCGTCGGCCTTCAACGACAGGGTCTGCTGGCGCATCCGGGCCAGCTCCGCGCGTGCACCGGTCAGGTAGGCCTGTTCGCGCGCGAGCTCCTCGGAAACGGCGTTCACCGGGCCGGTGGACATGGCAACACAACGCCTTCCGCGGGCTGGTCCAGGGGGTTAGCCCTGAAGCCTTGCTCGCGGAAGGCGGGTGCCGGTAGCGCCGTCAGGAGGGGGGCCGAGGCGCTACGTGGACTATCGAGTCGTTGCCGGCTTGATGACGAGATTGGCGTCGACGTCCCTGCTCTTACCGTCACGCAGGACCGTGATGGTTACCTTGTCGCCCACAGACCGCTCACGCACCTGGGCTACCAGTGACAGGGAGCCGTCGATGGAGTTGCCGTCGACGGCGATGATCGCGTCGCCCGCCTGCAGTCCGGCCTTGTCGGCGGGAGTTCCGCTGACCACATTCGTGAGCACCGCGGCTGCACGCTTGGCTGACCCGAAGGCCACGACACCGTCCTTGGAAGCAACCCCGAGGTAGGGGTGGGTGGCCTTGCCCGTGGAGATCAGCTGGTCGGCGATGGACCTGGCTTCATTGACGGGGATCGCGAAGCCGATGCCGATGTTGCCGCTCTGGGAGGACGAACCGCCGGAGGACCCCAGTGAGGCGATCGCCGAGTTGATCCCGATCAGCTGGCCATTGGCGTTCACCAGAGCGCCTCCGCTGTTGCCGGGGTTGATCGCGGCGCTGGTCTGGATCGCATTGGTCACGACCGGGTCACCGCCGGTCTGCTGTTGCTGTAGGCGGGGGTCACCTTGCTGCTGTTGCTGGTCCGAGGTGGTGACGGGCCGGTTGAGGGCGCTGACGATGCCGGTTGTCACGGTTCCGGCCAGACCGAGAGGGTTGCCGACGGCCATGACCGGGTCGCCCACCTTGATGGCGTTCGCGTCGCCCAGAGCGATGGCCCGCAGGTCGCTGGGGGCGTTGGTCAGCTTGATGACGGCAAGGTCCGTGGACGGGTCGGTACCCACGATGGTCGCGTCGTAGGTCCGCTTGTCGTCCAGGGTCACGGAGATCTTCGACCCTGACCCGCCGGCTTCCACCACGTGGTTGTTCGTCAGGATGTGGCCCTTGGTGTCGAAGATGACCCCCGAACCCTGCCCGCCGCCCTGGTTGCTCGTCACCGTGATGGCCACCACGCTGGGCGAGACCGCGCCGGCCGTCACCGACCAGTTGGGGGCCGAGGCGTTGGCCTGCAAGACAGGTGACGCCGAGGTGGCCAAGCTGGTGGGCGTCTGTGCCGACGCCGGCGCCGCCGAGACATCGTTGCGAGTCAGGGCGTACGTTCCGGTGCTGGCCAGGACAGCGGCCACCAGAGCTATCGCAGCCGCCTCGGCCAGCCTGCGTGGTCTGGCCGACTGACTGGTTCCTGCCCCGGGCTGGGTCGCCAGGTCGGGGCGAGACCCAGCCGGAGTGGGCGGGACAACTGGGGAGTATGGGGGGAACTGAGGCTGGGCCAGCGTCTGCGTCTGCTCGTACCAGAGCGGCGCGGTGTGCTGGGAGGCATCCTCGGGTGGCTGCGGCTCGCTGTGCTGGAAGGCATCCTCGGGTGGCTGCGGCTCGCTGTGCTCGAAGGCGTCTTCGTTCCGGGAGACACCTTCGGGAGGCTCGGACGCGCTCTGAGGCGGCTCTGGCGCGCCAGCGGGCGGCTGGGGTGACTGCGGCGGGGGCTGCTGCGTCATGGGAATCTCCTCGGGTCGATGGGTCTAGTACATCCCACGAACGTCAAACGATGCTGGGTTCTGACTGGGAGTTTGCTGTGGGCAGATCCACGACGAAGGTCGCACCACCGCCGGGTGTGGACGCCACGCCGACCTGGCCATCATGCGCGCTCACGATGGCAGCGACGATGGCCAGGCCCAGGCCGTTGCCGCCGCCCTTGCCGCGGACCCGGGAGGAGTCGGCGCGGTAGAACCGTTCAAAGACCTTGCGTGCCTTGACCGGGTCGACGCCACCGCCGTGGTCTCGCACCTCGAGCCTGGCGTGGCCAGGAGTGTCGCTGCCCACGGCGATCTCGATGCCGGTGCCCGTGGGGGTGTGATTCACGGCATTGCCAACCAGGTTCGTGACAACTTGACGCAGCTTGGCTTCATCACCGTTGATGGTTGTTGGCTGGAGGTCTCCGGAAAGGCCGACGAGTCTCACCTGGCGGGTCGGGTCCAGAGCCCGGGCGTCCTGCACTGCGTCCGCGGCCAGCACGGTGAGGTCGACCGGGCCTCTTCTCAGGGGGCGCTGCCGGTCCAGCCTGGTAAGGATCAGCAGGTCGTTGACCAGGCCGCCCATCCGAATCGACTCGTCCTCGATGCGTCGCATCGTGATGGTGATGTCCTCGGGCCTGGTGACGGCCCCCTGGCGGTAGAGCTCGGCATACCCTCTGACCGCTGCCAGGGGTGTGCGCAGCTCGTGCGAGGCATCAGCCACGAACTGGCTCATCCGTTCTTCGGAGGCCTGGCGGACGGCGAAGGACTGCTCGATCTGGGCGAGCATCGCGTTCAGGGAACGAGACAGGCTGGCCACCTCGTCCTGGGCCGCGGGCTCGGGGATCCGTCGGGTCAGGTCGCCGGCGGCGATGGCAGCGGCGGTGTCCTCGATCTGGGTGAGCGGCCGGAACGCGCGGCGAACGCCATACCAGCCCAGGAGGGCGCAGCTGGCGATGAGCGCCAGGCCGATCAGAATGGCGTAGCTCAGCATCCGCCGCACCGTGGTGTCCACTCCCCGCAGGGGCACAGCGACCGCGAAGGTTGCCGATCCGTCTCCCAACGCCCCCGGTACCACCCGCCAGCGCATCGCACCATCGGTCGAGTCGACGGTGAAAAGAGTCCCGGCCACCACGCGGGGGTCGTCAAGGGCCAGGCTCGGGATCTTGGGGTGCAGCAGCTCGCCGGTCGGGTTCACCTCGACAGGACTTCTACCGTCGGTCGGCATGACCTGGACGGCGTAGTTCGTGGGTATGCCGTCGTCGCGATGGTTGTACAGCTGGCTCAGTACCCGCGAGGCTGTCGGGAGGGCGGCCGCCTTCAGATCAGCGTCGGTGCTGGCGAAGAGCTGATGGCGCATGAGGGCGGTCGTGGCGACGCTGGTAAGGGTGAGTGCGACCAGGAGCAGGGTCACGAGCAGGGCGACGAGCCGAACCCGCAGCGGCAGCACCTCGAGCGGGCGCCTGGCTCCTGACAGCAGCGCTCGGCCGCGGCGAATCGGGGTGGTGAAGTCCATCACGATCGGCCCGCTCAGACCGACTCTGGTGGCAGCCGCAGGACATACCCGACGCCGCGCCGCGTCTGGATCAACGCAGGTTCCTCCACGTCGATCTTGCGGCGCAGGTAGGAGATGTAGGACTCGACGATGCCGGACTGGCCGCGGAAGTCGTAGTCCCACACGTGGTCGAGGATCTGGGCTTTCGACAGCACCCGGTTGGGATTGAGCATGAGGTATCGCAGCAGCTTGAACTCGGTGGGGGAGACCTCGATGACCCGCTTGCTGCGCCGGACCTCATGCGAGTCCTCATCCAGCTCAAGGTCGTGGAAGCGCAGGATCGCATCATCGACCTCGACCCCGCCCCGGGTCCTTCGCAGCACGGCGCGGATTCGGGCGACAACCTCTTCGAGGCTGAATGGCTTGGTGACGTAGTCGTCCCCGCCGACGGTCAGACCCTGGATCTTGTCCTCGATGGAGTCACGCGCGGTAACGAACACGATCGGCAGGATCCGCCCCGCCTCACGCATCTTGCGAGTGACGGTGAAACCGTCCATGTCGGGCAACATCACGTCCAGTACGACCAGGTCGGGATCGTGTGCTGCCGCCTGTCGAAGGGCCGTCGCGCCATCGGCGGCGACATGCACCTCGAACCCGGCGAAACGCAGGGAGGTGGCGAGCAGCTCGCGGATGTTGGGCTCGTCCTCCACGACGAGGAGCCGGGCCTCAGGGATGGCAGTGGTCACAGCCCTGATTGTCTCTGCCGTGTCTGGGAGTTTCCTGTGAATCTGCCGCATGTGCTGGTGGCTGGTCGCGTCACCCTCAGGTCGGGTTCGGCGGGGCGAGCACATCGTCCGCGTCGATGATCCGGTAGGAGTACCCCTGCTCTGCCAGGAAACGCTGACGATGGGCGGCGAAGTCGGCGTCCACGGTGTCGCGCGAGACAACGCTGTAGAAGTGTGCGGTACGCCCATCGCCCTTGGGCCGCAGAACCCGACCCAGCCGCTGGGCTTCCTCCTGCCGAGAGCCAAAGGTCCCCGACACCTGGATGGCGATGCTGGCCTCCGGCAGGTCGATCGAGAAGTTGGCGACCTTGCTGACCACGAGGAGCCCGACCTCGCCGGTGCGGAACTGCTGGAAGAGCTTCTGGCGTTCGGCGACCGTGGTCTTGCCGGTGATCAGGTCGGCATTCAGCCGGGCCGCCAGCCGGTCGAGCTGGTCCAGGTACTGGCCGATCACCAGGGTCGGCTCCCCGGCGTACCTGGCCACGAGCGCCTCGACGACCCCGTCCTTGGAGGTGCTCGTCGACGCCAGGCGATAACGGTCCTCGGGCTCGGCCATCGCGTAGCTCATCCGCTCGGCATCCGGCAGGGTGATTCGCACCTCGACGCAGTCGGCGGGAGCGATGTAGCCCTGTGCCTCGATGTCCTTCCATGGGGCGTCGAAACGCTTGGGCCCGATCAGGCTGAAGACATCGGCCTCGCGCCCGTCCTCCCGGACCAGCGTTGCGGTCAGGCCAAGCCTGCGCCGCGCCTGAAGATCGGCCGTCATCCTGAAGATCGGCGCCGGCAGCAGGTGGACCTCGTCATAGATGATGAGTCCCCAGTCGCGGGCATCGAGCAGGCTGAGGTGCGTGTACACGCCTTTGCGCCTGGTCGTCAGCACCTGGTAGGTCGCGATGGTGACCGGCCGGATCTCCTTGCGGGAGCCTGAGTACTCTCCCACCTCGTCCTCGGTGAGGCTGGTCCGCTTCAGCAGCTCGTCGCGCCACTGGCGGGCCGAGACGGTATTGGTGACCAGGATCAGGGTGGTGGCGCCGGCCTGAGCCATCGCGGCGACGCCGACCAGGGTCTTGCCCGCGCCGCAAGGCAGCACGACTACCCCCGAGCCGCCGTGCCAGAAGCCGTCAACGGCGTGCTGCTGGTAGGGGCGCAGCGCCCAGTCGTCCTGCACGAGCGAGATGGGGTGGGCCTCGCCGTCGACGTAGCCTGCCAGGTCCTCGGCGGGCCAGCCGATCTTGAGTAGCTGCTGCTTGAGCTGGCCGCGCTCCGACGGGTGCACCAGCACGCTGGAGTCGTCCAGCCGCTCCCCCAGGAGCGGCTGGATCCTCTTGTGCCGCAGCACCTCTTCGAGGACCGGGCGATCGGTGCTGTGCAGGACCAGCAGGTCACCATCCTTGGCCAGGGTGAGCCGGCCGTAGCGGTCCATGGTGTCCGCGACGTCCATGAGCAAGGAGTGCGGCACGGCGTAGCGGCTGTAGCTGATGAGCGTGTTGATGACCTGCTCCGCGTCATGGCCCGCAGCCCGGGCATTCCACAGCCCCAGCGGAGTGAGCCGATACGTGTGCACGTGCTCCGGCGCACGTTCGAGCTCGGCAAATGGTGCGATGGCCCGGCGCGCAGCCTCAGCGTCGGGATGGTCGACCTCGAGGAGAAGTGTCTTGTCGCTCTGAACGATCAGCGGTCCGTCAACCATGGTGTGTCCCTACAACGCGATCACGGGCACGGGTGTTCCCTGCCGCCCGCGACCGACGTGGTCGGTCAGCCTCCCAAACTCGTGCTGGAGTCGCCCTGAGAGACGGCGACGGCGAAAACGAGGATGACGGCGATGCCGATCAGGATCCCGACAGCCCAGGTCACGGCAAAGACGATCCAGCCGATCTTGGTCAGATGGCGCGAGCCCTGGTGGTCTGTCGCGTTCCTGGTGAGAGCGACGATGCCGAGGATGAGAGAGCCGATCGCCAGGATGTTCCCCACGAGGCAGCTGATGCCCGAAAGAACCGTCAGGACGATGGCCGAGGTGTTGGTCTCAGTCTGCGAGCCGGTCGCATAGGTCTGCTGGCCGTACGCCGGGTACTGCTGGCCGGGCTCAAGGCCATACGGCTGCTGCTGGCCGTATGGCGGTGGTGGTGGTGGTGGTGGTGGTGGTGGCGGCGGCTGCTGGCTCTGAAGGTGCGGCGGCTGTTGGGCGTAGGGGTTGCTCAGCGGTGATCCGACCTGCGAGGTCTGCGGTGGGTAGGCTTGCGGCTGCTGGCTCTGCGGATAGCTCGCGCCGGGGGGAGTTGGTGGCGTTGGCAGCCGTGAGGTGGGATCAGCCCACACTGGCGCGGTCGGGTCGTTGAAGATCGAATCGGGGGTCGGCTGGTCCTGGACGTCGTCTACGTTGCCCCGCGGGTCCCCTTCGGCGTCCGTGTGCGGCTCAGAACCGGGCTCCTCACTGCCCCCGCTGGTCGGCTCGCTCATCTGCTCTCACTCTCCCCGTGTCATCCGCTCATCGGTGAACTGTCGACGCCAAGGTATCAACTGCGCGTCGCGCCTGCTTCTTTTCCGGTGGTGATGCGCCGGGACTTGCTGACACGATGGGTACCTCAAGCAGGAGGTACCCATGCGACGACCACAGCGTGAAGGCACGGCCGGCCTGCCCGGACGGGTCACCATCTACGAGGTCGGACCTCGTGACGGGCTTCAGAACGAGAAGACCCTGGTCCCGGTGGAGGTCAAGGCTGAGTTCATCCGGCGCCTGGTGGCAGCCGGGCTCGACATGGTCGAGACGACATCGTTTGTGGCGCCGAAGTGGGTACCCCAGCTCGCCGACTCCGCCGAGCTGCTCGGTCTCCTCGGTGAGGTGGGCCTTGGGCGCAACCGGCCCGTGCTGGTGCCCAACGAACGAGGTCTCGATGCTGCGCTTGCCCAGGGCGTCCAGGCCATTGCGATCTTCGGCAGCGCGACCGAGACCTTCGCCCGCAAGAATCTCAACCGCGGGCTGGAAGAGTCCATCGCCATGTTCTCTCCAGTGGTGGAGCGAGCCCGCAGGGAGGGCCTGTGGATCCGCGCCTACGTCTCGATGTGCTTCGGCGACCCGTGGGAGGGGGATGTGCCCATTGACCAGGTCGTGGACGTCGCGTCCCAGATGATGGACCTCGGCTGCGACCAGCTCAGTCTTGGCGACACCATTGGCACAGGTACCACCGGACACGTCCACCGGCTGCTGGATGCGTTGGACACCAGGGGGATTGGTGTCGACAGTATTGCCGTGCACTTCCACGACACCTACGGTCAGGCGCTGGCCAACACGCTGGCTGCACTGGCGCACGGAGTGAGTGTCGTCGACGCCTCGACGGGTGGCCTTGGCGGCTGCCCCTACGCGAAGAGCGCGACCGGCAACCTGGCGACCGAGGATCTTGTCTGGGCCCTCGACGGCCTGGGGATCGAGACGGGGGTCGACCTGGAGGCGCTGGTGGAGACCAGTGCGTGGATGGCAGGGCACCTCGGCCGCCCGTCCCCGTCACGGGTTGTCAAGGCGCTGGCCGGCACGGTGAGCGCTGGTGCCGATGCCTGACCCAACCCCTGATGACCCAATGCCTGATGACCCGCTGTCTTCTGAGCCGACGCTGCCAGAACCAGGGTCGGCCGAGCCTATGCCGGCGGACGACCACTCGCCCCGCGGGCTGAAGGGCTGGCTGGCACGGCGGGCTGAGGCCATGCTGAGCAGACCTCGTCGGGCTCTGCCTGCGCTGAGCAGGCCGGGTGAGAGCCAGGTGGTTCTTCAGATGAGCGGGCCGAACCCGGTCACCGTCATCACGGTCATCACCGAGGCGACAGGGCTTGACTTCATGTCAGCCAGCAAGCTCGCGCAGGATGCGCCGTCGGTCGTGGTGTCCGGGATCAGCGAAGCTAGTGCGGAGCTCGTGGTCGAGCGGCTGCAGAAGGCAGGGGCGAAAGCTGTTGCCGGAGAGCAGTACCGGCCACAGTGAACGGGCCTGTGGTCAGCTGGCTGCCGCGCCGGTGATCCGGTGGATCGAGAAGGTGTGCTCGACGTCGGACCCCTCGACCGAGCCGTAGGCGCGCCCGCCCTCGATTCGCTTGGGATAGAAGAGTATTCGCTTGGTTCGGCCGTCTGCGTCGGCATAACCGATCCACACCCCGAGGCTGTCCGCTGACGCCTCGCGCAGGAGGGCGAGTGCGACGGCGGGCTCCGTGGAGGGTAGCCGGGGCCCGGGCTGGGACCGCGCGCGAGCCCGTTCGTACTCTGCGGACTCCTCCCCGGCTCGCAGTGCGGAGATAAGGGTCTCGGTCTGCTCCTCATCAACCACGGACGAGACCCTTGGCGGGGTGGGCGAACGGCGTGGCGGCGTGCGGTGCTGGGAGACTCGCGGGATCTGGACCCCGCCCTCGGTCGTCTCGGCGACCGGCGCGAAGCCGTTCTCGCGCAACATCTCCAGGACCACCATTGCGTGCGCCTGCGACACGACCACGGTCGGCGCGACGCGTCTCAGCTGGAGTGCGGCAAGCTCGCGAGCGGCCAGCATCGTCTCCAGGACTGTCGTGTCGTCGCTTCGGATGTATGCCGAGACGGTGCCCACCCGCGTCTGCCCGTGGCGCCGGGCGACATCGCCCACGAGGTACTCCAGCGGCTGCGGGACGGGCGTGCTGCTCGCGTCGCGCAAGGCGGCCAGGACCTGCGCCGACGACCATCCGGCGTCCAGGGCGCGGCGGACACTCTGCGGGGAGAAACGGTAGACCGTTGCGCCGCCCCGCGACTCGACATCGGCGACCAGGCGCATGAACTGGGCGAGGCTGCCCTCGAGCCGGCCGGGCGCAACGGCCGTCAGGTCCGCCTGGAGAAGGACGTGCTCGACGGGCGAGGGGAGACGCGTATCGATCGCCGCCTCCGCGGCGGACGGGTCGGCCGCGGTGGCATGGGCCTCGAAGATGAGGCGACCCGCGGTGCTGAGCGCCCCGCGCCCGGTGATCCCCAGCCACTCGGCCTCGCGCAGTACGGCGGCGGTGACCGCCTCGATGATCTCGGCCCGGCGCATCGGCCGCCGCCAGCAGATGCGGGCGGTCAGGCTGCCCAGGTCAGGCGCCTTCCCCTCGGGTATCGCGGCGAGCTCGGTCAGCACGTCGCCTCGTAGCTGACGCATCGGCGGGTAGACGACCTCGCCGCTGAGGGCGTTGACCGGGCTACCCCCGCCGGCCGGAGCGCTGCCAACCAGGTGCGGTGCCCGGCCTGAGGACAACCAGGCGCGGCTGAGCCGCACCCAGCGGTTCGCTGAGGGCTTCTGCTGCCACTCGTCGTAGACCGGGGTGGGCGCCCACACCGGCTCGAGTGAGCCGTCGTCGGCCAGCAGGCCCGCGACGTAAGCGGTTTCGACCACGAAGGCTGCGTGGGGCTGGGGAACATCCAGCACCGACGCCAGTCGCTTGAAGTCGCGTACCGACAGGCCCCCTGCGCGCAGGACCCTCGGGGGGCGGGGGCCCCAGTCCGCGGCGAGCTCGTCCACCAGCCCGAGGAGCTCGGAAGCCTGACCCCCGGCCGCGTCATCCACTGAGGGCTGCTCGTGGGTGGTGAGCGTCAGCTTCGGCGCGGTCAGCGCGCACTCACGATGCAGCCTGCCTCCGCGCAGCCTCAGGGCAACCTCCCGGGGCAGCGCGACATTTTCACCGGACAGGGCGTTGAGCAGCTGGCGGGAGAGCAGCCAGCTGCCTGCTGCAGCCATCGGCCCGCCGGGTGAGAGCGTCCCGAACGGAGGCCCCCAGGTGAGCAGGTCGAGGATGTTCCGGGCGTCGCCGGGTGCAGAGGCGATGACCTTGTCGAGGGCTTTGGCGGAGCCTGACCACGCGGGGTTCGGGCCCGGAAGCCCGGCAAGGGCAGGTCCGAGGCCGGCCGGATTGGGCCCGAGCACCTCGGAGACCGCGCGGACCACGTGCCGACCCTCACCGCTGCGCCACATCAGCCCGCGGTCCCAGAGCTCCCGGGCGAACCCTTCGAGGATTAGGACGGAGCTGCCGACCAGCTTTGCGGCTACGACGAGATCCACCGGGTCCCCGCTGACGACCAGGGCCTCAAGGACCTGCAGATGGCCGCGGTCGAGCCCGTCCAGGGCCCGCTGAACGCTTGCTCGCGTGCTTGCCCGGGCGGCGAGCGAGGTCAGGTCACTGGGAGCCGGGCGCGCGAGGTCGGGTCGACGCCGGACCAGGACCCGGAGCTGTTCGTCGCTACGACTTCGGACGTCATCCGCGAGGCTCCGGACGGTGGCGGCTGGCCGGGGCGAAGAGTTAGACACGCGTTATACCGTAGTTGGCCCGGGCACCGCTGCCTGCAGGTCAGCCCTTCGGTGCCAAGATAGCGATCTCAATCACCTCGTCCCCGCGGAGGAACCGTGCAGGCTCAAAAGCTCTCGTCCTACGGCTCTGGAGCATCCGGTGCCCCGCTGCTCGGCGACACGATCGGCGACAACCTGGCGCGCACCGTTCTCCGGGTGCCAGAGTCCGAGGCTCTGGTTGACGTCCCCAGCGGTCGCCGCTGGACGTACGCCCAGCTCGATGCCGACGTCACGGCGCTTGCTCTTGGTCTGCTGGCCGGGGGCATCGAGGCCGGTGACCGGATCGGTATCTGGTCGCCCAACTGTCCTGAGTGGACGATGCTGCAGTACGCCACGGCCAAGGTCGGCGCGCTGCTGGTCAATGTCAACCCCGCCTATCGCAGCCACGAGCTCGACTACGTCCTCCGGCAGTCGGGCATGCGCATGCTCGTCAGCGCGGTGACTCACAAGACCTCGGACTACCGGGCCATGATCGATGAGGTGCGACCGCAGTGTCATGACCTGCGTGACGTCGTCTACATCGGTGAGGCGAGCTGGGCTGCGCTGGCAGGGGCAGGATCTGCGGCCACTGCGGATCAGCTGGACCAGCTTGCCGTGCGGATGGCGACGCTGGACCCTGACGACGCGATCAACATCCAGTACACCTCCGGCACCACGGGCTTTCCCAAGGGCGCCACGCTGAGCCACCACAACATCCTCAACAACGGCTTCTTCGTCGGCGAGCTCGTCGGGTACACCGAGCATGACCGGATCTGCCTGCCCGTGCCGTTCTACCACTGTTTTGGGATGGTGATGGGTTCCCTGGCCGCAGTCTCGCACGGGGCCTGCGCGGTCATCCCATCTGCCTCGTTCGACCCCGCCGCCACACTCAAAGCCGTTGAGCAGGAGCGGTGTACGAGTCTGTACGGAGTACCGACGATGTTCATCGCCGAGCTGGGCCTGCCCGACTTCGCGTCCTATGACCTGACGAGCCTGAGGACAGGGATCATGGCCGGGTCGCCATGCCCGGTCGAGGTGATGAAGCGCGTCGTGGACGAGATGCACATGTCGGAGGTCGCCATCTCCTACGGCATGACCGAGACCTCTCCGGTGTCGACGATGACCCGGATGGATGACAACCTTGCTCGTCGTACCGGGACCGTGGGGCGGGCGATGCCACATATCGAGGTCAAGGTCGTCGATCCGGTAACAGGGCACACGGCGCCGCGTGGTGAGCCGGGTGAGCTGTGCACCCGCGGCTACAGCGTGATGCTCGGCTACTGGGAGCAGCCGGACAAGACGGCCGAAGCCATCGACTCGGCTCGCTGGATGCATACCGGTGACCTGGCGACGATGGACGACGATGGCTACCTGTCGATCGTCGGCCGGATCAAGGACATGGTGATCCGCGGTGGTGAGAACGTGTATCCGCGAGAGATCGAGGAGTTCCTCTACACCCACCCGGACATTGCCGATGTCCAGGTGATCGGCGTCCCAGACCCCAGGTACGGCGAAGAGCTGATGGCCTGGGTCGTGATGCGCCCGGGCGCCGAGCCGTTGAGCGCGGAGGGTGTCGGAGCCTTCTGCAAGGGTCGGCTCGCCCATTACAAGGTGCCCCGGTACGTCCATGTTGTCGACGGGTTCCCGATGACAGTCACCGGCAAGATCCGAAAGATGGAGATGCGGGCAGAGGCCGCGGAGATCCTCGGGCTCGCGGACGGGCGGGCCTAGGCAGCTCTCTGCCAGAAGAGGCGCTCCCGGCTCATAGGAAACTCTCAGCGGGCTCTCGTGCATCTCACGGGCTGCTGAGGGATCCTGACCGAGAAAGAAAGGAACGCCATGACAGATCAGCCTCCGGTCCAACCCCCCCACCAGCCGTCCGGAAACCCGTCGCAACCGCCAGCCCAGGCGCCGACAGCGAACGCGGCGCCGACAACGAACCTGTGGCGCCAGGCAACCTCTACCCGTGGCGGTCGGTGGGCGATCGCGCTGGTCGCGAGCGCCGTGGTGTTTCTGATGTTGCTGGGCGTTGGTGTGGCTGGGCTGCTCCTGCTGCGCAACCACGATCGTTTCGACATGGTGGGCCATCGACAGGGTGGTTTCTCCCGTGGCCAGCTCGGCCCGGGCAGTGGTCGCGACGATGGCGGCAACAACGGACGAAACCCGCTGAAGCCTGGTGTGCCGCAGGCGCCAGGTCTGCGGGGTGGCGGGGCACAGGGGCTGGGTGGGCTCGGAGGCGTACTGGGTGGTGGCGCTCTGCACGGCAACATGACCACCACGGTCAACGGCTCGGTCCAGGCTCTGGTCTTCCAGCGTGGCCAGGTCACCGCCCTGAGCTCCACCTCGATCACGCTCAAGAGCTCGGACGGCTTCGTGGGCACCTACGGTCGGGCCGACTCGACTACCTCCCTGAGAGGCGCCCCCGTTACGGGTGGGCAGGCGTTCGTCCTGGCTCGGGCGTCGGACAAGGTCGCCATCACGATCTTTTCGGTTCCGGTCAATGGCGGTGTCGGGCCGAGCAGCTAGCCGTGCCCGCCGTAAGGTCAGGAGGTGTGAGCGTCCTACCCAGCGGTGAGCAGTGGACCATCCGGCATGGTGAGCAAGAGGCTGTCGTCGTCGAGGTGGGCGGGGGCCTTCGCAGCTACACCTCAGGCGGTCGGCAGGTCCTCTCTGGATACTCGAAGGACGACCGATCCTCTGCCGGACGAGGCCAGCTGCTGATGCCGTGGCCCAACCGGATCCGCGACGGCAGGTACACGTTTGCCGGCCGGAGCCACCAGCTCGGGCTCACGGAGCCGGAGCGGGGCAATGCGATTCATGGCCTCGTGCGCTGGGCGATCTGGTCCGTCCTGGCGCGCGCAGAGGACGCGATCACCCTCGGCACCCGGCTGCGTCCGCAACAGGGCTGGGAATGGTGCCTGGATCTCTCGGTGACCTATGCACTGACCGACTCCGGTCTGATGGTGACCCCGCATGCCCGCAACGTCGGGACCAGCGCCGCGCCGTTCGGCTTCGGGGCGCACCCCTATCTGAGCGTCGGTGAGAAGCGCGTTGACGAGATCGAGGTGGGCATCCCCGCAGCGGCTTTTCTTGAGGTGGATGACCGACTGATGCCCCTGGGGCTTGCCGCGGTTGCTGGTACGGACAGGGACTTCCGCCGGCCTCGACGGCTGCGCAGGGTGGCCCTTGACACCGCATTCACCAACATCGTCGCCGATGCCGATGGTCGCTGGCAGGTGACCGTGGCGCATCCTCGTACGGGCCGCGTGGTCACGCTCTGGGCGGACGCCGCGGCATACCAGTGGGTGCAGGTCTTCACCGGCGACTCGTTGCCGCTGGCATCCAGGCGCACCAGCGGCATCGCGGTCGAGCCGATGACCTGCCCGCCGGATGCCTTCAGGTCCGGAGACGACCTGCTTGTCCTCGAGCCGGAGCAGGAGTTCGCGGCGCCCTGGGGGGTCACGCCCGGCTGAGCTCGGCCGTGGCCGCGCTGGGGCGTGCCGTGCCGATGGCTCAGCGAACGGTTCTGTCCATTACGGTTAGCCTTGGGGCAGCGCAACGTGCGCCATCGCGCCGTACCTCTTCGTGGGACGGCGGCCTACACATGAGCAAGAGGTGGGCTGTGCCTACAGGCAAGGTCAAGTGGTACGACGCCGAGAAGGGCTTCGGCTTTCTCAGCGACGACGAGGGTGCTGACGTGTTCCTGCACGCGGACGCGCTCCCAGACGGGGTCGCGACGCTCAAGGGCGGCACCCGGGTGGAGTTCGGAGTCGTCCAGGGCAGGCGCGGGGCCCAGGCACTGTCGGTGCGTGTGCTGGACCCGATGCCGTCAATGTCTGCATCGGTCGCAGCCAAGAACCGCACGTCGCCGGAGGACCTGACCGTCATCGTCGAGGACGTCATCAAGCTCCTGGACAACGTCTCCACCACGCTGCACCGCGGCAGGTACCCGGACAAGGCCACCGCCGCCAAGGTCGCCAAGGTGCTGCGCGGGATCGCCGGTCAGCTCGAGACGGGCGCCTGAGACATGGCAACCAGATCTGACGCGGTCCTGTTCGCCGCTGTTGAGCAGGCACGCGTGGCCGCGGAGGAGATCGCCGAGCCCGGCGTGGTCGGCGAGCACCTTGGCGCCGTGATGGATGCCGAGCGGCTCGCCACTCACTATTTCGCGTGCACCGCAAAGGGGTACCCCGGCTGGCGCTGGGCGATCACCGTGGCCCGCGTGCCGCGTAGCAAGAACGCCACGATCTGCGAGACGAACCTGGTGCCCGGCGAGGGTGCTCTTCTCTCACCTGACTGGCTGCCCTACGACCAGAGGCTGGCTCCCGGTGACATCGGGCCGGGAGACGTCCTGCCCTACATCGAGGAGGACCAGCGACTCGAGCTGAGCCTCGAAGCCACCGGCGACGAAGACATCGACGAGGCAGCGCAGTGGGAGCTGGGCCTGGGCCGGCGGCGTGTCCTGTCGGCAGAGGGCCGCGAGGAAGCGGCCGAACGCTGGTATCGCGGGGACGCGGGCCCCACCTCGCCGGTAGCCGAAAAGGCGACCGCCCCCTGTTCATCGTGTGGCTTCTTCCTGCCTATGGCGGGTGCACTTCGCTCTTTTTTTGGCGTATGCGCCAACGCCTGGTCTCCTTCCGACGGTCACGTCGTAAGTCTTGACCATGGTTGCGGTGCGCACAGCGAAGTTGACCTGATTCGTGAGGACCCCAAGCCCCTCGAGGAGCACGTTCTCGACGAGTTCGCCTTCGACGTGGTCTAGCGTCGTCAGGCACGGCCGTCAGTGGCTGCTGGTGGGTCCGTCCACTGTTCCCCGTGATCGTGCGGAGAGATCAGCGCCGGCTGCGTTGCCACGGCCGCGGCGGACATACAAAAGTGCCAGTGCACCGCCGACAATGCCCGCGACGCAGGTCCACGGCCACCACGACCTGTCCCCCTGGTGCAGGGCGGGCACGAGCACGCTGACCGTCAGTGCGACTAGCCAGCAGACCATCCCGATCTCGAGGATTCGAGCGGTGTCGCTGGCCAGGGGTGGCGGGTCTTCGGGGCTCACGGAGCCAAGCCTATGTGCCCCCGGCGACGGGTGCCGGACCACGCTCTACGCTGGGCGTCATGCCAACGACTGTTGCCCCCAAGAAAACTGCTGGCGTGCACGGCACGCTTGACTCCTTCTTCCAGATCACCCAACGGGGGTCGACGGTTTCCCGGGAGGTGCGCGGCGGTTTTGTCACGTTCTTCACGATGGCCTACATCGTCGTCCTCAACCCGCTGATCATCGGCACCCAGACCGACTCGACCGGTGCCTTCCTCGGCGGTGGAAGTCACCCCAACCTCGCGATGGTGGCCGCGACGACGGCCCTCGTGGCCGGGGTGATGACCTTGCTGATGGGGGTGGTGGCCAACTTCCCGCTCGCGCTTGCGACGGGTCTGGGTCTCAACGCCTTCGTGACGTTCGGCATAGCCAAGCTGCCGGGGATGACCTGGCCCGACGCCATGGGTCTGGTCGTCCTGGAGGGCGTCATCATCACCGTGCTGGTGCTGACCGGCTTCCGGAAGGCCGTCTTCCACGCAGTCCCCACGGCCCTGAAGACCGCTATCAGCGTGGGGATCGGCCTGTTCATCACCATCATCGGACTGGTTGACTCCGGCATCGTGCGGCGGCCCGCGGCCGGCCCGGTCCCGGTCGAGCTCGGTGTCGGTGGCTTCCTGTCCGGCTGGCCGACGCTGGTCTTCGTCATTGGTCTGCTCTCGATCATCGTCATGCTGGTCAAGAAGGTGAAGGGCGCGATCCTCATCGGAATCATCAGCACGACGGTGCTGGCGATCCTCCTGGAGGCGGTGGCCCACATCGGCGGCCAGACCGACGCGACCGGCAAGGTGGTCAACCCCACCGGATGGGGACTGAACATCCCGAAGCTCCCGTCGAAGCTCGTGGGCATCCCTGACTTCGGCCTGCTGGGCCAGTTCTCCCTGCTGGGCTCGTTCGCCAAGATCGGCGCGGTCTCGGTCTTCCTCCTCGTCTTCACCCTGCTCCTTGCCGACTTCTTCGACACGATGGGCACGATGGTTGCGATCGGCGGCGAGGCTGGCCTGCTGGACAAGGAAGGAACCCCGCCGAACGCCCAGAAGATCCTGATCGTCGACTCCCTGGCCGCTGTCGCCGGTGGCGCGGGCAGCGTCAGCAGCAACACGGCGTACATCGAGTCGGCCTCGGGGGTCGGCGAGGGTGCGCGCACGGGCCTGGCTTCGGTGGTGACCGGTGTCCTCTTCCTGCTGGCAACCTTCGTCGCGCCCCTGGTCTCGGTGATTCCCTACGAGGCGGCGACTCCTGCCCTGGTGGTCGTCGGCTTCCTGATGATGCAGCAGGTCAGGGGTATCGAGTGGAACGACCTGGAGATCGCGATTCCGGCGTTCCTGACGATTGTCCTGATGCCGTTCACATACTCGATCACGGCTGGCATCGGGGCGGGTTTTGTGGTGTTCGTCCTCCTGAAGGTCGTGGTCGGCAAGGCGTCGGCGATTCACCCGCTGATGTGGGCCATCTCCGGCGTGTTCGTGCTCTACTTCGCGCTGGACCCGATCAAGAGCGTGCTCGGGGTGGGCTGAGGCTCGCCTGTGTGACGACCGCTGTAGCGGTGAGTCAGCCCGGGCATCTGCCCGGGCTGTCTCGTTCTCCAAAGCGATCGGCCCGGGCTGCCTGGTGCTCCAAAGCGATCGGCCCGTTCCG
>JBDTWH010000128.1:0-4510 GCA_040006795.1 Actinomycetota bacterium
CGCGGATGATCCAGGCGCCGATCTTCCACGTCAACGGTGACGACCCCGAGGCGTGTGTCCGGGTCGCCGAGCTGGCCTACGACTTCTGTCGCGAGTTCAGCAAGGACGTCGTCGTCGACATGATCTGCTACCGCCGCCGCGGTCACAACGAGGGCGACGACCCCTCGATGACGCAGCCGCTGATGTACAGCCTGATCGAGGCCAAGCGCTCGGTGCGCAAGCTGTACACCGAGTCGCTGATCGGTCGTGGCGACATCACCGTGCAGGAGGCCGAGGAGTCGCTGCGTGACTATCAGCAGCGGCTCGAACGGGTCTTCCTGGAGACGAAGGAAGACTCCAAGGGCTCCGGGGCCGCCGACCTGGCGACCCATGCTGGCCATGCCGGTGAGGTCGCCGGCACCGACACCGAGGGCCATGGCGGGCTCGAGCGGCCCAACGCCCAGGAGGTCGACGAGCACACCCCGCACCCGTTCATGAACACCGCGATCTCGGTGGAGGACATCCAGCACCTCGGCGACGCCTTCGTGAACAAGCCCGAAGGCTTCACCATCCACCCCAAGCTCGCGCAGCTCATGGCGAGGCGGGCTGACATGGTCCGCCAGGGTGGTATCGACTGGGCGACGGCGGAGCTTCTCGCCTTCGGCTCACTGCTGCGCGAGGGCGTGCCTGTCCGGTTGTCCGGTCAGGACTCACGCCGCGGCACTTTCGTGCAGCGTCATGCGGTCCTGATCGACAAGGTGACCGCAAAGGAGTGGACGCCGCTGAAGTACCTGGACAAGGACCAGGCGCCCTTCTGGATCTACGACTCCCTGTTGTCCGAGTTTGCCGCGATGGGCTTCGAGTACGGCTACTCGGTCGAGCGGCCCGACGCCCTGGTCCTGTGGGAGGCCCAGTTCGGCGACTTCGCCGGCGGGGCGCAGACCATCATCGACGAGTTCATCAGCTCTTCCCAGCAGAAGTGGGGCCAGCGCTCCTCGGTCGTGCTCATCCTGCCCCACGGCTACGAAGGACAGGGGCCAGACCACTCCTCGGCCCGGATCGAGCGCTTCCTTCAGCTGTGTGCCGAGGACAACATGAAGGTGGCGTATCCGTCGACGCCCGCGTCGTACTTCCACCTGCTGCGTCGCCAGGCCTACCGCAGGCCCCGGCGCCCGCTGATCGTGTTCACGCCCAAGTCGATGTTGCGCCTCAAGGCTGCCTCATCGGCGGTGCAGGACTTCACCTCGGGCTCGTTCCGCAAGGTGCTGCCCGACCCGGCTGCCCTGCCCGCACAGGCGGTGACCAGGGTGCTGCTTGCCTCGGGCAAGGTGATCTACGACCTCGAGGCCGAGCGAACCAGACGCGCCGACACCACGACCGCGATACTGCGGGTCGAGCAGCTCGCCCCGGTGCCTGCTGACGAGATCCTGGCTGCCGTCAAGACGTATCCGGGGGCCGAGATCATGTGGGTCCAGGACGAGCCGGCCAACCAGGGCGCGTGGCCGTATATGGCGATGAACCTGCCCCAGGCCCTTGCCGGCCGCGGTGAGACGCGGGTCCTGCGGGTGGCCTCACGGGTGGCCTCGGCCTCACCGGCCACCGGGTCGAGCAAGAAGCACGCCCTCCAGCAGGCGCAGCTGATCGCGATGGCCTTCGACCGCTAGGCGTCCGCCCATCGGAGCGACGCGCCCGCAACGGCGTATACATGGGCAGGGGCGACCCAGGATGAGGCAGAATGCAAACGTGTATTTCACGGATCGCGGCATCGAGGAGCTGGCGGCACGCAGGGGCGAGGAACAGGTCAGCTTCGAGTGGCTGGCCGACCGGCTTCGGACCTTCGTCGACCTGCACCCCGACTTCGAGACACCCATCGAGCGCCTCGCCACCTGGCTCGCCCGACTCGACGATGATGAGGACTGAGCGCGTGTGAGCCCTGTAGACAACACCACTGTCAACTCTGCGGACGTCGATGGCCATGACGCTCCGGAGTTCAACCCGAGCGCGCAGTTCCAGGTCAGTGAGGGGCCTCGCGATATCGCGCTCATCTTCATCGGCGACGCCTACGTGGCCGGGTACGGCGACCCCAAGGGCTCCGGCTGGGTCTCGCGGGTCGTGGGGCGCACCGAGCACCCCGACGTGGACATCACGGCATACCAGCTAGGGGTTCGTGGCGAGACGTCCGCTGATGTGCTCCTGCGGCTGCGCGACGAGGGCCCGCCGCGCTGGAAGGGGCGCTCGGAGAAGCGTCTGGTGGTGGCGGTGGGTCACAACGACGCCGCGACCTCCATGTCGATCGCGCGCGTCCGGCTGAACCTGGCCAACATCCTGGACGACGCCGCCGCAAGCGGGATCGCAGCTTTCGCGGTGGGACCCACGCCGACGCTGAACCTCGAGCTGAACGGCCGGCTCGAGGCCGTGGTCGAGGCGCAGGCTGACGTGTGCGCCCGCAGAGGCGTGCCGTATGTCGACTGCTACCGGCCGCTGAACGGCCACGAGCAGTACCGCTCGGACCTGGGCGCCTCCGGCGACGGCATCCACCCCGGCCAGGCCGGATACGGGCTCATCGCCTGGCTGGTGCTGCACGGCGGATGGGATCGCTGGCTGGACCTCGGCCGCTGACCCGGACCTCAACAAGGAGGGCCGGGCCCCGGCGTTCCAGACTGACCAGGACGCCGCACTCACGCTGGGCGGCCAACCTTGCGTGCTCCAGGCGAAAAGCCGAGGGTCCGCGGTCTTGCGCACCCGACAGAACGCGTTATATCGTGAATGAACTGAACGCGATATAACGCGTATGGCGACCGAGGTCCATACGCCTAGTGACCCGGCAGGACGCAAAGGAGCCCACCCATGGCACAAGAATGGCAGATCGACGGACCGAAGGTCCTCGACATCGGCAACGAGAATGAGACCGTCGGCAAGCTGAGACTTTCACTGGTCGGCGGACGGGTGGACATCGTCACCCACGACGACTCCCCGACGGCACGACTGGAGGTGCACGAGGTCTCGGGACCTCCCCTGCTGGTCGACTGGGATGGCTGGACTCTCAAGATCAGCCACGTCAAGGAGAAGGACGGCAACCTCTGGGACAACCTGAAGTCCCTCGGGCTGGACAAGGGCAAGCGCCGGGCCCGGATCAGCATCTCCGTGCCGGCGACCACGGACATCAACGCGAGCACCGTCAGCGCCGAGGCCCTGATCAACGGTGCCCGCGCCAAGGTCAAGACCAACACCGTCACGGGCTCACTGACCCTGGACGACATCATCGGTGACGTCGACGCCAACACCGTGAGCGGGGACATCGAGTGTCACGGGCTCGAGGGCGACTTCAAGGGCAACTCGGTCTCCGGCACCCTCACGGTGCAGGCCAGCCTGCTGCGCCAGATCCGGCTCAACACCGTCAGCGGGGACATCACCCTCGACCTCACCCATGGCGGGGCCCAGATCCAGTCCAACTCCGTCTCCGGTGACGTGACCGTCCGGATTCCGCAGGGCGGCGGCTACGACGTGGCAGCGCGCACCGGGTCAGGGCACATCGTCATCGACGGGCAGTCCATGGACGGCAACGCACCCCACCAGCACGGCGGCCGGCTGATCGAGGGCGACAAGGCTCTCGTCATCAAGGCGAACTCGGTGTCCGGCAACGTCGTCGTCCTGCGCACAACCGGCGTCCAGGACCCGGTGGCAGACATCCAGGATGCGACCTGAGATGGCTGTCTTCGCCCATGGCCAGCTGCGCCTGTACCTGCTCGCCCTGCTGAACGAGGGTCCGCGCCACGGCTACGAAGTCATCCGGGCGCTCGAGGAGCGCTTCAACGGGCTCTACTCCCCCAGCGCCGGCACCGTGTATCCGCGGCTGGCCAAGCTGGAGGAGGAGGGGCTGGTCGAGCGCACAGAGGACGGGCGCAAGGCGACCTACCGGATCACCGACGCGGGCCGGCGTGAGGTGACCGCCAGGGAGCTCGACCTCGCCGACCTTCAGCAGGATCTCGACCACTCGGTACGAGAGCTGGCCCAGGAGGTACGTCAACGTGTGCACGGCAGCGCCAAGGATCTGCGCGCCGAGCTGAAGGAGGCTGCCAAGCAGGCACGAGCCAGCGCGACACCGGCGGGCACCTCATACGAGAAGCAGTGGCCGAAGACCTCGGACTGGGATGTCAGCGGAAGCGCGACCGCGCGCGACATCGAGTCCGCGATCAACGCGTTCCGCTTCGAGGTGCGCGATGCCATCCGCCGGGTCGCCGACGACGACGCACGCCAGGAGATCCTGGACATCCTCTCCGACTCAGCCCAGCGGATCCGTGAAGTTCTGCGCCGCCCCTGACGGACGTACCGCCCAGGCACGTTGACCGAGATCGTGCGACCACTTGAGGGGAGTGTTCCACTCCGACTCGTCGGGCCGAGGCGTGCCTGTTCGCCCGCCCTGTGTGGGCGGGTTGTCGGGCTGGGTAGTCAGAGGTGCCAGGTGACTTCGCTGGCGGTGGCGGTCGCCGTCCAGCCCCGCTGATGGGCGATCGTATGATGCCGCCCGCAC
>JBDTWH010000129.1:0-7380 GCA_040006795.1 Actinomycetota bacterium
TTCAACGCGGCCTGGTCTCCGGTGTCCTGGGTGTCTGTGTGCCCATCGCGTCGGTCAGCGGCACGTTCGTGGTCAAGCTTTTCACCGGCAACCAGCTCACCATGTTCCTGGCCCCCTGCGTGATCGGCGGGTTCTTCATCCTGCTTTTTGCGGCCACGCTGCAGGATCGGCGCCTTGCCCGGGAGGACAGGCCCTCCTGGTCGGTGCGGGAGCTCCTCGGCACGTTCTACGTCAACCCGCGGAGGAGCCCCGATTTCGCCTGGGCTTTCACCAGCCGCTTCCTGTTCGTGCTGGCCTACGCCTTCCTGGTGACCTACCAGGCCTACTACCTGCTGGACAAGATCGGCAGCGCCGAGACCGAGGTGCCGCAACAGATCTTCCTCGGCACCGTTGCCCAGTCCGTCGTCCTCATTGCCGCCTCCGTGATCGGTGGCAGGCTCTCTGACCGGACCGGTCGACGGAAGATCTTCGTCCTCAGCGCGTCGCTCATCTACGGCCTGGCGATGTTCGGGGTCGCCCTCGCCAGCAGCTTCAACGGTTTCCTGGTCGGCATGGCCATCGGCGGACTCGGCTTCGGCATGTATGTGGCTGTCGACCTCGCGCTCGTGGTCGACGTGCTGCCGGACGATGGCAACGCCGCCAAGAACCTCGGCGTGTTCAACATCGCCGGCGCCCTTCCCTTCTCCCTCGCGCCGGCCATCGCGCCGGCCATCCTGGCGATCAGCAGCGGCAGCTACGCGGTGCTGTACGCGGTCGCCGGGGTCTGCGCCATCATCGGGGCCTTCGCCATCCTGCCCGTGAAGGGTGTTCGTTGAGCACCGGCATCGAGAAGCGGCCGGGTCTTTGGTGGGCCCGGCCGCGTCCTCGACTGTCAGACGGTGACCTCTCGGTAGGCGGGCGGGGTTCGGTCAGCGCGCATTGCATCCGTGATCGGGCAGGACTTGAAGCCTTTGACGATCAGGTAGACGCCGAGCGAGAACTCCCATACTGCGATCGGGAGTGCGGCGATCGCGGCCACCGGACCGATCCGGTCGATGACGCCGAACATCGTGAGGACGACGGCGGTGATGTGCAGCGGGGCTCCGATGAGTCCGATCACGGGAAGGACCCGGGGCACGAGGCCGGATCGGTACATCAGGGTGCCCAGCAGGAGGGCGTTGATGCCCGGCATGAGGCTCTGTCCCAGCGTGAACGCCCAGTTGTACGTCGCGACGTGCGACGCGCCGATGGTGACCAGCGAGCCCGCATTGGCTCCCGTGGCCGTGCCCAGGTCCTGGTGCAGGGTCACGAGCGAGAGGAGGCTCGCAACACCGGTGAAGATCATGGCGGCTTCAAGGGTGCGGGCGGCGACGAAACCGAGCGCCATACCTTCGTTCTGCCGCCTGACCACCGGAAACAGCGTGACGGCGGTGCCGATGCCGGCGAGGGCGACGATGACCTCGAGGAAGCAGCCCAAGAGGGCGCCGCTGTCGGCGCCGGAGCTGATGATGAAGTCCTTGCCCTTCACCGAGCTGTAGAGGCCGAGCGTGGGGATCGAGACGAAGGTAATCACGTAGAAGATGCCCGCGACGAGCGCAGTCTTCCTCGTGGAGTCCATCGGAACTCGTTTCGTTGCCGTGGTTTTGGCGGTGTTCGACATGTCGGTCTCTCCTGTTCGTGGGTTGGTGAGCTATCGAGGATCGGTGCTGGGCACATCAGGCTGGTCGGGCTCGACCTGTGTGACCGAGACCAGCGGCAGGCCCACGTCGCGAGTCTTCTGGAGCAAGCCATGCAGCGCGGCCTGGTCGGCTACAAGGCCATGGATGAGGGTGGTGCCGTCGCTCTCGTGGGTGAGGGTGAGCCCGTCGAACCAGGCGGCCCATCGGCTGTCGAGGTGTCCCTTGACGCGGATCTCGTACCGTCCGGGGTTGTGTTGGTCGCCGGTTGATATCTCGCTCATGGTGCCCCTTTCCCATTGCCTGGCTGGCTGGCTGGGTCCTGTCCGCCGTTGCGGACGTTCCTTGGTCATCGCAAGGTAGAAGGAGATGTGATGAGCGAGCATCACCACATGTGGTGACTGAGGTGGTGATCTTTTCCGAGCTCGGCGGGGCTAGCGGTCCCGGGTTCGAGACAACACGTCGAGTTCCTCGGCCCGACGGACCGCGGCCCGACGGTTGTTCACACCGAGCTTGGCGTAGATGTTCCTGGTGTGAGTGCGCACGGTGTTCAGGGACACCACGAGATCCCGGGCGATCTCGGGGCCGTCCAGATCGGTTCCGAGCATTCGAAGCACTTCCAGCTCGCGGTCGCTCAGCGGCTCGATCAGGCCCGCTCTGACAGGCGTGCTGTCCCCGGTCCTGTTGAAGGCGCCCAGGAGTCGACGGACGTAGTTCTGGGCGATCCCGTTCGATTCGCCCTGTGCTACCCGTGCGACCGCTCTCAGCAGGGCGGCCATCGGTGGGCCCTCATCCAGGAAGACTCGAACGTAGCCCTCCGGCTCAGCCCACGTCAGCGCCCGACGCAGTGATGCAAGCGCAGCCGGGATGTCGTCCCGGGCCTGGTGGGCAAGAGCCTGCAGCACCAGGATCTCGATGACCCTTCCTGTCCTCGCCCCGTCTTCCGCCGCTCGCAGGAGACGTTCCAGGAGTCGGGTCGCCTCGTCAAGGGAATGCTCTGCACGCTCTTGGGCGTACTGGGCCAGGAGCACCCTGGCCAGGGTGACGTGCTCGAACTCGCACAGGTAGCTGAGATCGTCGTCAACGGACAGACCTCGCTCACGCGCCCATCGCAGGGCCTCACCCAACGCCCCCCTCGCGACCTGCTCGCGTGCCCTCAAGGCCGGGACCGGCCGCACGTTGGGAAAGAAGTCACTCACATACAGGCGCTCCGCCTCGTCGAGCAGGTCCACTGCGCCGCTCAAATCTCCTTGCGCCTCACGTATCCGGGCCATCGCGACCCGCCACCGATACCGGTTCTGCGGCAACCCGTTGTGCTCGCCCAGCTCCTGGCTCCGCAGCAGGTACTGCGTGGCGGTAGGCAGGTCGTTGCGCTCGCGATGAAGCTCGCTCATCCCGACGTACATGTCCGCCGTCCCCCGCAGCACCGACCCGCCCTGCTCGGGTGCGAGCTGCAAGGCCTGCTCGTAGGTGCGCATCGCATCACCGAGACGACCCTGCGTAATCCGTATGTCCGCCAGCGCGATCGCACAACCGAAGGTGTCGGCGACATACCCAGCCCGCCGCAGCCCCGCCATGCAGTCGGCATACGCCCGGTGCGCCGCCTCCAGCTCCCCGCTCGTCCAGAACGCCAGCCCCAGCAGCCCCGACGTCGATGCGCGGAGGGGGTCGTTGTCCCCGGGCGCAAGATCGAGCGCCCGCCGGGCGTGCCTCACGGTGCCGGGTACGTCGCCCCGAGCCAGTGCCTGGGCAGCGCGATACAGCTCGATCATCCCCGGGAGGCCCCGGAACCCCTCGTGGTCGATGACGACCATCTCGGCCGAGGAGGCGTCCGGTAGCTCAGGGGGACCGGTGATCGTGTCCAGCCACCGCTCGGCGTCCCGCAGCCGCGCCTCGACGCCGTCGAGCTCGCCGACGAGCAGCATCGCCCCGGCATACCCGACGCTCAGCACCGGCCTGACCTGGACCACCTCGGGGGGAAGCGCGTCGAGCCAGCGACGCAGGGTGACCTCCTGCCGGCTCCTGCCCATGGCCGGGATCGCCAGCTCGACCAGGTCCGCCGCTCGCGCGAAATCCTCTGCGGCAAGCGCGTGGCGGATCGCCTCGGGTCGTTCGCCGTTCCTCTCGTACCAGTCGCTCGCCCACAGGTGCAGCTCGCGGACGCGGTCCGGCTGCTCGTCCTCCAGGTGCGCTCGCAGCACGTCTCCAAAAAGATGCTGGTAGCGATACCACCGTCGGCGGTCGTCGAGCTGGACCAGGAACAGGTTCCCCCGATCGAGAGCCTCCAGCATGGCCTTGCCGCCGGCCTGCCCGGTCACGGCGTCGCAGAGCGGGCCGGTCAGCCTGCTCAGGATGGAGGTCTTCAGCAGGAAGCTCCGGACACTTTCGGGCTGGCGCGCCAAGACCTCTTCGACCAGGTAGTCGACGATGTAGCGGTCGTCCCCGGCGAAGCTCGCGATGAAGCCGGCGATGTCATTCCGGCCCTGCAGCGAGAGGGCCGCCAGCTGGAGCGCGGCGATCCACCCTTCGGTGCGCCCCTCCAGCGTCGCGACGTCCTGTGCCGTGAGCGCCAGTCCCATCTTCTGGTTGAGGTACTCCGCGGCCTCGTCAGGCGTGAAGCGCAGATCGGCGGCGCGGATCTCGACGAGCTCGCCGCGCGCTCGCAGGCGAGGCAGCGGCAACGCCGGGTCGGCGCGGCTGGCGATCACCAGGTGGATCTGCATGGGGAGGTGCTCCAGCAGGAAGGCCATCCCCTCGTGGACGTCAAGCGAGTCGATGACGTGGTAGTCGTCGAGTACCAGTACGACATCGTCCGAGATGGCGCTGAGGTCGTTGAGCAGGGTGGCCAGGACCGCTTCGATCGGCGCCTGTGGTGACTGCAGGAGCGAGAGCGCGCCCTCACCGACCCCGTGTGCAGCGGTCTGCAGCGCGGCGATCAGGTACGTCCAGAACCGCGCTGGGTCGTTGTCGGGCTGGTCGAGCGAGAGCCACGCCGCCGACCGTCCACGGGACTGAGTGGCTGACAGCCACTCCGTCAGCAGCGTCGTCTTGCCGAACCCGGCGGGAGCGGACACCAGCGTCAGCGCCGACTCCGACCCATCACTCAGCCGCTCGCTCAGTCTCGGACGCGGCACCAGACCTCGTCGCCCCCTGGGTGCGTGGAGCTTGGTCTCAAGCAGCGGAATCGCCATGAGCTTCACCCGTGCTCACTGCCCGGCCGTGGCCCTGCCCGCGACGCCATCGTCTCCCTTGAGGATCAGGTGAGGGAGAAGGGCGGGTAGCGGTCGGTGATGAGAAGCATCGCGTAGGCCTGGACGCGCAGGCTCCAGCGAGCGACGCCGACGACGAAGTCGAACAACCCCCGCGGGTAGCGCCCGGTGAAAAGGATCGCGAACCACGCGAAGATCACCGCGAAGAAAGCGAACAGGTACAACACTGCCAGGACAATGAAGTGCGGGATCGCGAGGAGCCACTTCACCAGCGGCAGCCAACGGTTGAGGTCGCGCTCGACATCGGGGTAGTCGAGCTGGAGATGGACGCTCTGCTCCTCGACCGTGGACGGATACTGGTCGGTGAGCAGCGCGAAGTAGGCGCCGATACGGGTGCCGAACCTGGCGAGCTCCAGGGCGAAGTCGAACCACCAGCGCGGGTAGCGCTGTCTGAAGAGAATCATCAGCAGGGTCGCCAGGAACAGGCCGGCGGTGATGCCACCGGTGGAGTTGCGTACGGTCTCACCGCTCTGGTAGTGGACCGTCTCGCTGGCGCCGGCCGTGAGCACCCCGATGACGATCGCGATCGGAATGAGCATGAACACGCGGAAAAGAGTCGTTACCCGGTCGTGCAGCTCTGGGTAGTCGATGTCGAGCCGCGCGGGGTAGACCGATGCCGTCGGGGGAACCGTCATGTGCCCTCCAGGATAAGTAGACGCTGACCCGTCCGAAAGACGCTGACACAGATCAATCCGGCGCACAACATCCCTGGGTGAGTACCGCGACCTCAGGCAGCGGTCGGCGCGCCGGCTTCCGCCCAGGCAGTCGATCCTGACGCAGTCGGGCTTCACCCGCCCAGGATGATGCACTGATCGGGCGGTTCGGCGATCTTGAACGAACCCTGAGGGGCTTGGTCGTGCCCTCGGACTCACGGGTACGCACGGGCGGCGTCACTGAACCCATGAAAGGCTGGTCATGGCCACCACGGAGTCGACTACCGGGGAACGGACGCGAACAGTTCTGCTGACGCTTGCGGCTGGTCAGTTCTTGATGACCCTGGACAGCTCCGTCATGAACGTCGCGATCGCAACGGTCGCCAAGGACGTCGGCACCACGGTCGGCGGGATCCAGGCCGCCATCACGCTCTATACCCTCGTGATGGCCATGCTGATGATCACCGGCGGCAAGATCGGGTCGATGATCGGGCGTCGACGCGCCTTCATGATCGGCTGCGTCATCTACGGCGTGGGCTCCCTGACGACGGCGCTGGCGCAGAACCTGACCGTCCTGATACTGGGCTGGTCGGTGCTTGAGGGTATCGGTGCGGCGCTGATCATGCCTGCGATCGTGGCACTGGTGGCGGCGAACTTCCCCCCGAAGGGCCGCCCGGCTGCCTACGGGCTCGTCATGGGCGCGGGTGCCGTGGCTGTCGCGGTCGGGCCGCTGATCGGTGGTTTCGCGACGACGTACTTCTCCTGGCGGTGGGTTTTCGTCGGGGAGGTGCTGGTAGTGCTCGGGATCCTGGTCCTGGCGCGCCGCGTCAACGACACCCCACCGGCCGAACGGGTGGCCCTCGACGTGATCGGCGCCATCCTCACCGCAGCCGGGCTGGGTCTGGCCGTCTTCGGTGTGCTGCGGTCCTCGGAGTGGGGCTGGGTTCGCCCCAAGGCCGGCGGGCCATCGCTGCTTGGCGTCTCGCCCACGCTGTGGCTCATCCTTGCGGGCGTGCTGACGATCTGGCTCTTCTTCGAGTGGGAGGCCCACGTCGAGGCGGACGGCCGTGAGCCGCTAGTGCGGGCCTCGATCTTCGCGCACCGGCAGATGACCGGGGGGCTGGTCATGTTCTTCTTCCAGTACCTCGTGCAAGCGGGGCTCTTCTTCACGATCCCGTTGTTCCTGTCGGTGTCACTGGGTCTGACGGCGCTCGAGACCGGAGTCCGGATCCTGCCGCTGTCGGTCACGCTGCTGCTCGCTGCGGTCGGCGTACCGAGGCTGTTCCCGCAGGCGTCACCTCGCCGGGTGGTCCGGCTCGGGCTGCTCGCCATGTTCGGGGGTCTGGTGGTTCTGCTTGCCGCGCTCGACGTGGATGCGACCGCCAAGATCGTCACTGTTCCGCTGCTGCTCGTGGGCCTCGGGGTCGGGGCGCTAGCCTCCCAGCTCGGAGCCGTGACCGTATCGGCGGTCCCCGACGAGCAGAGCCCGGATGTCGGCGGCCTTCAGAACACGTCGACCAACCTGGGAGCGGCTCTGGGCACCGCACTGGCAGGGTCGATCCTCATCGCGACGCTGAGCACCTCCTTCCTCCAAGGAATCGAGAACAACCCGGCGATCCCGCCAGAGGTCTCGTCCCAGGCGAGCGTCCAGCTCGCCAGCGGCGTGCCCTTCACGTCCGACGCCGACCTGGAGGCTGCGATGACCGAAGCCGGCACCCCGCCGGAAGCCGCCTCAGCAGCGCTGGAGGTCAACAAGGAGGCGCGGATAGCGGGCCTGCGCGCCGCCATCGCCCTCCTCGCGTC
>JBDTWH010000130.1:0-10865 GCA_040006795.1 Actinomycetota bacterium
CTCCGGTGGACGTGACCACCCCTCCGGTGGACGTGACCACCCCTCCGGTGGACGTTCCGCCAACAACTGCTCCCTGAGCTCCTAGAGAGCAGCTCGTCCAGATGAGTCTGGATACAGACTGCGGTCGGGACCAAGAGGATGCCAGCTGCCTTCTTGGTCCCGACCTGTCTTTCTGATCAGGCGCCTGGCCGAGTAGCCGCCGGCGCGGCAGCTATCGGTTCTGTCCGTTCCTGAGATCCGCCTCCCCCCGGTGATGCGCGAGGGGCCAGGAGCATACGATCAGGCCGACGAAATGTTCCCCTCTGGTGCCGTCCGGTCTCAGCGGGTCTGGGGGCTCCGCTACCAGTGCTTCAGAGAACTGAACAAGCGAGGAGAATCTGTGCGCCGAACCCAGGCCGCCATCCCCATCGCCTTCATTGCCGTGCTGGCGGCTGGCGCTCTGCTTCTCTCCGCCGAGGCAGCTGAGCGAGGTGTCGGCGCAAGTCGGCGCGGGGTCGATGACAATGCACATGGGACGGCCGTCCATCCTTTGGCCGGGTCCCCGATCGTCGATCCGATCCCGGCGCGACAGGTCCGCCCGACGACTCCCTCGGTCCGCGCTCCGACGAGACCGCCCTTGGTCGACCGGACGCCCGCAGCAGTCGTGCCCAGGACAGCTGCCGGGAGATTCAGCTCTCTGTCTGCCGGAGGACTCAGCTCTGTGGCGCCGGTGAACCTTGGGGCAGCCAGCAGCTTTGCCATTCTGACTGGCTCGGGCATCACCGACGTCTACGCCTCGAGGATCACGGGAAACGTTGGGGCTAGCCCCATCACCGGTGATGCCATCGGTCTGACGTGCCCGGAAGTGACGGGGATGATCTACTCGGTCAACGCGGGCGGTCCTCTTGCCTGCAGGGTGACGAACGCAGCCGCCCTGACAGCGGCCGTGGGGGATGAGGAGTCTGCGTACACGGACGCCGCCGGACGAACGAGTCCCGATTTCGTCAACCTTGGCGCGGGGCAGATTGGCGGACGGACTCTGGCTCCGGGTCTCTACAAGTGGAGTACCGGGGTTTCAATCTCAGCTGACGTCACCCTCACGGGCGGACCGAACGATGTGTGGATCTTCCAGATCGCCGGACCACTTACCCAGGCTTCAGCGACCACGGTGAGGCTGGCAGGCGGCGCACAGGCCAGAAACATCTTCTGGCAGTCCGCCGGCGCGGTCACCCTGGGAACAGGCGCACACTCCGAGGGAACGATTCTGGCCAAGACGATGATTGCCCTGAATACCGGTGCGTCGACCAATGGCAGGCTTCTGGCACAGACGGCGGTCACCCTCCAGCAGAACAGGGTGACGATGGCTCAGTAGGACGGCAAGCTCAGCAGGAACGCCAAGCTCAGCAGGACCGGCAAATGTTTGCCAATCTCGACCGAGAGCTCCTGGCTCAGGTCATGGTCGCCACGTGCTGGATGAGGATCTGCGCTAAGGCATGGGGTCCAGGCCGGCCGAGTCCACGATGCGCGCGCGGCCGTCTCGGAGGTTGTATACCGCACCCACTACCGCGAGCCTGCCGCTGGCGACCCGGTCCGCAATGAGGCGGGAGCGCTCGGTCAGCAGGCGCAACGTGTGTCGCACATGCTCCGCCTCGATCTCGTCGGGCGTCGACATGCCGGCCTGACGCGCCGCGAGGACGCTTGGGGTGACGCGTTCGACGATGTCACGGATGTAGCCGCCCGGCAGCACCCCGTCGCGCACGGCGTCCACGGTGGCGGAGACGGCCCCGCATGAGTCGTGTCCGAGGATCACGACAAGCGGGATGTTCAGCATCGCGACACCGAACTCGATCGAGCCAAGCACACCGGGGTCGATCACATGGCCCGCGGTGCGGACGACGAACAAGTCACCCAGACCGCGGTCGAAGATGATCTCAGCGGCCACCCGCGAGTCTGCACAACCGAAGAAGACCGCAAACGGCGTCTGGCCGCCGGTCAGGCTGTCCCGGCGGGCAGCGTCCTGGTTGGGGTGCGAGTAGTCGCCCGCGACAAATCGGTCATTGCCTCGGGCCAGCTTGGCCCAGGCTGCGCCAGGGGTCCACGGAACCCGGGGCGTCTCAGGAGCTCGACCGTCCGTCCCGGGCGACTGCCCGCTCACAGCCCCGGTCGCTTGGGGATGCTCATCGCCAGCGGCTTTGCCGTCTCGGCGTAGAAGTCGTTGCCCTTGTCGTCCACCACGATGAACGCGGGGAAGTCCTCGACGTCGATCTTCCAGATCGCCTCCATGCCGAGCTCTGGGTACTCCAGGACCTCGACGGACTTGATGCAGTCCTGAGCGAGCCGCGCCGCGGGGCCACCGATCGACCCCAGGTAGAACCCTCCGTTCGCCATGCACGCGGCGGTCACCGCACCGGACCTGTTTCCCTTGGCCAGCATGATCATCGAGCCACCGGCAGCCTGGAACTGCTCGACGTAGGAGTCCATCCGTCCGGCTGTCGTGGGGCCGAAGGAGCCACTGGCATAGCCCTCCGGGGTCTTGGCCGGACCTGCGTAGTAGACCGGGTGATCCTTGAGGTACTGCGGCATCGGCTGCCCGGCGTCGAGCAGGACCTTGATCTTGGCGTGTGCCAGGTCGCGGGCCACGACCAGGGGCCCGGTCAGCGAGAGCCGGGTCATCACGGGGTACTTCGACAGCTCGGCGCGAATCTCGTCCATCGGCCGGGTCAGGTCGACCTTCACCACGTCGTCTGCGGCGGAGTCGGCATGCGAGGTGAGGTGGGCCTCGGTGGTCTCAGGCAGGAAGCGTGCGGGTTCGGTCTCGAGCGCCTCGATGAAGACACCCTCGGCCGTGATCTTTCCCAGAGCCTGGCGGTCGGCGGAGCAGGAGACCGCGATCGCGACCGGCAGCGAGGCCCCATGACGGGGGAGCCGGATGACCCGGACGTCGTGGCAGAAGTACTTGCCGCCGAACTGGGCACCGATACCGAAGTTGCGGGTGAGCTCGAGCACCTTTGCCTCGAGGTCGACATCCCTGAACCCCCGGGCGGTGGTCGACCCGTCGCGAGGCAGCTCGTCGAGATACTTCGCACTGGCGTACTTGGCTGTCTTCAGGGCGAACTCGGCGCTGGTGCCACCGATGACGATCGCCAGGTGGTAGGGCGGGCAGGCCGCTGTGCCCAGCGAGCGCAGCTTCTCGTCGAGGAAGGTCATCATCGACTCGGGGTTCAGGACGGCCTTGGTCTCCTGGAAGAGGTATGACTTGTTCGCCGAACCGCCGCCCTTAGCCATGAACAGGAACTTGTAGGTCGTCTCGTGGCCGGCCGCGGTGTCGGCATACAGCTCGATCTGCGCGGGGAGGTTGGAACCGGTGTTCTTCTCCTCCCAGGTCGTCATCGGCGCCATCTGGGAGTAACGGAAGTTGAGACGCGTGTAGGCGTCATACACCCCGCGGGCGATCGAGGCCTCATCCGAGCCCTGGTCGTTGTCGGTGAGGACGCGTTGGCCGCGCTTGCCCATCACGATCGCGGTGCCGGTGTCCTGACACATCGGGAGCACACCCCCAGCCGCGATGTTGGCGTTCTTGAGCAGGTCGTGCGCGACGAACTTGTCGTTGTTGCTGGCTTCCGGGTCATCCATGATGGCCCGCAGCTGGGTCAGGTGCGCTGGGCGCAGGTAGTGCGCGATGTCATGCATGGCCGTCTCGGTCAGCAGGCGAAGCGCCTCGGGCGCCACCTGGAGAAACTCCCGGCCGTCCGGGCCTTCGACCGTCCGCACGCCCTCGCTGGTCAGCAACCGGTAGGTCGTGTGGTCGGCTCCCAGGGGAAGCAGGTCTTCGTATTCGAACTCGGGCACCGTGGCTCCTTTGACGACAACGCTGACGACAACGCACATGAATGCCCGTTCTGCCAAGGCCAGCCCTGGTCTGCGGACCCCTGCAGCCTAGATCGTGTCCGGTGGTGGCGTGCGTCACACCCTTTGGCATGACCTTTCAGAGACGGGCCGGACCGGGAGCGAATCTGCGGTCAGCCCGTTGCTGACCGCGTGCGCCTGTCCGTTGCCCCTGTCCGTTGACCGGCTCGCGCTCCGGTGCCGGGCGCCTGGACCGGACACGTCAGACTTTCGGCGATCGTATATGTGGCGTGGATCACATTCTTGGGTGTAAACCTATGAGGACACCCTTGCCGAATCCAATGATCGGGGGGAGTAGACGGAGTCCGTCTATAGAGGTCCTTTGAACACCAGATGCTCGTGTGGCAGTCGATCGAAGGGAGCGGTTATGCGCGGACGTAGGTCCCGGATGGCGGTGGTTGGAGCAGCGGTCCTCTCCACCCTTGCCGCAGGCTCGCTGGCTGCCTGCTCGAGCAGCACCAGCGGAAGCGGGTCGGCCCCGGCGCTGACCTGGTACATCAACCCCGACGGTGGTGGGGCCGACCCGACCAAGAAGGGGCAGGCCCAGATCGCCAAGGAGTGCACTGACTCCGCTGCAGGCAGGTACAAGATCAACATCCAGCTCCTGCCCAACGGCGCCAGCGACCAGCGCCAGCAGCTGCTCCGCCGGCTGGCCGCCAGCGACTCCGGGATCGACCTGATGAGCATCGACCCGGTCTTCGTCGCGGAGTTTGCCGAGGCTGGGTTCCTGGCTCCTGTCCCTGCCGACCTGCAGGCCGGCTTCACCGAGGACACCGTCAAGGCAGCGGTCGACGGCGCGAAGTGGAAGGGAAAGGTCGTGGCCGTCCCGTTCTGGGCCAACACCCAGCTGCTGTGGTATCGCAAGAGCGTTGCGCAGAAGGCGGGTCTGGACATGAGCAAACCCGTGACCTGGGACCAGCTGATCGCCGCCGCACAGTCCCAGAAGAAGACCATCGGCGTCCAGGCGAGCCGGTATGAGGGTTACGTCGTCTGGATCAACGCGCTGATCACGGGTGCGGGCGGCCAGGTGGTGACGAACACCGGTGCGACGGCGGATGCCGTGAAGCTTGGTCTGGACACCCCTGCCGGCAAGGATGCTGCCGCCGTGATTCAGAAGGTCGCAAGCACCGGGGTGGGGGGACCGGCTCTCTCGTCCACGACCGAGACCGAGGCGCTCAACCTCTTCTCCGCAGATGCCACCAGCGGCTTCCTTGTCAACTGGCCGTACGTGTGGGCGGCGCTGCCGACCAACAAGGTGACGTTCATCGATGACGTCGGCTGGGCGAAGTACCCGCAGACCGTTGCCGGCACCGTTTCGCGTCCTCCGTTCGGCGGGATCGAGCTGGGAGTCGGCGCATTCAGCAAGCACCCTGACCTGGCGTATGACGCGGCCAAGTGCATCTCCTCCACAGCCCACCAGAAGCTCTACATGATCGGTACGGGCAACCCGGCCGCCCGCAAGGCGGTCTACGACGACGCGGAGATACGAAAGCAGTTCCCGATGGCGGCCCTGATCCGGCAGTCCCTCGATGACGCCGCACCTCGTCCGCAGAGCCAGTACTACGGCGACATCTCCACCGGGCTTCAGCGCGAGTTCAGCCCGCCTGACTCCGTGAACCCCGACACCACCCCCCAGGCCGCGACCAGCCTCATCACGGCCGTTCTGCAAGGTAACCGCCTCCTATGACGTCCATGGTCGAAGGGGCTGCTTCAGCGACCCGCCCCTCGGGACGGCGCAAGGCACAGCTCTCGGACCGGGCCAAAGCCGAGCGAAAGCTGGGCTGGAAGCTGGCCGGCCCGGCCTTCTTCATCATGCTCGCGGTCACGGCATACCCGATTCTGAACGCGGTCTGGCTCTCGCTGTTCGACTATCGCCTGACGGATCCGAGTGCCCGCAAGTTCACCTTCCTCAACAACTACTCGGTGGTCCTCACCGACGGCCTGTGGTGGACCGCAGTGCTGACCACGGTCATCATCACGTTGTTCACCGTCGTGATCGAGCTCATCCTGGGCATGGCTCTGGCGATGATCATGAACAAGATCGTGTTCCCCCGGCGCACGCTACGGACCATCGTGCTGATTCCTTACGCGATCATCACCGTCGTGTCTGCGTTCGCGTGGCGGTTCGCCTTCGCCGTGGACACCGGGTTCGTCAACCACTGGCTGCACACTCTGAGCTTCGGCGCGTTCCCGGAGACGTACGACTGGTTCGGCAGCCACTTCTCCGCCATCTTTGCGATCTGCGTCTCCGAGATCTGGAAGACCACGCCTTTCATGTCTCTGCTGTTGCTGGCGGGTCTGGCGCAGATTCCCAGCTCGCTCGAGGAGGCCGCCCAGGTCGACGGCGCGACATTCTGGCAGCGGCTCTTCAAGGTGATCCTGCCGAACATGAAGGGAGCGATCATGGTGGCGCTGCTGTTCCGCACCCTGGACGCCTTCCGCATCTTCGACGCGGTATTCGTGATGACCGGTGGCGCGCAGGACACGTCGACGGTCTCGTTGGTGGCCTACAACCAGACGATCAGCCGGGTTGAGGTCGGCATGGGCTCCGCGGTCTCGGTGCTGCTCTTCCTGATCGTGATGGGCATCAGCGTGGTGTTCATCAGGGGGTTCAAGGTCGATCTCTCACAAGTCAGAGGGGAGTGACAATGGAATCGCACCTTTCCAGCAGAAACAAGACGTGGCTGGGCATCGCCTCGGTGCCCATCATCATCTACACGTTGATCCCGATCCTGTGGATCCTGTCGCTCTCGATGAAGTCGACCGCCACCCTGGCCGACGGACACTTCATCCCGCAGGAGCTCAGCTTTGACAACTACCGGCTCATTCTCACCGGTGAGGCTCAAGGGCTCTTTCTGCCGGCTCTGGCCAACTCTGTGGTGATCTGTGGCGTTGCCACCCTGATCAGCGTGATTCTGGCGACGTTCGCCGCGTACGCCATCGCCCGCCTGGAGTTCCCGGGCAAGAAGCTGATCCTGGGGACAGCGCTTGCGGTGTCGATCTTCCCGGTGATCAGCCTGGTGACCCCGTTGTACAACCTGTGGCGGGCGATCCACCTGTTCGACACCCAGCTCGGGCTGATCATCCCGTATCTCGCGCTGACCCTGCCGTTGTCCATCTGGGTCCTGTCGGCGTTCTTCAAGCAGATACCCTGGGAGATGGAGCAGGCGGCTCAGGTCGATGGTGCTACGTCCTGGCAGGCCTTCCGCAAGGTGATCGTCCCACTGGCCTCGCCCGGGGTGTTCACGACAGCGATCATCACGTTCTTCATCGCGTGGAACGACTTCGTGTTCGCCATCGCCCTGACCAGTGAGCGCGCCCGGACCGTGCCGGCAGCTCTGGCCTTCTTCACCGGAGCCTCGCAGTTCGAGCAACCGACCGGGGCCATCGCAGCCGCAGCGGTCATCGTCACGATTCCCGTCGTCATCCTGGTCCTGGCCTTCCAGCGCCGGATCGTCTCCGGACTCACGTCCGGTGCGGTCAAGGGCTGAACCACCTCGCGAGATACAGCAAAGGAGCCTGAAATCCGATGGCGAAGATCGAGCTCAAGAATATGGTCAAGGAGTACAGCGACGGGTTCCCTGCGGTCAACGACGTCTCCCTAGACGTCGCGGACGGCGAGTTCATGATCCTGGTGGGCCCATCTGGGTGCGGCAAGTCCACGCTGTTGCGCATGGTGGTGGGCCTGGAGGACATTACCTCCGGCGATCTGCTCATCGACGGCAAGAGGGTCAACGAGCTGGCACCAAGGGACCGCAACCTGTCCATGGTCTTCCAGAACTATGCGTTGTATCCGCATCTGACCGTCTTCGAGAACATCGCCTTTCCGCTGCGGCTGGCCAAGGGGGCACACTCCGAGGAGGAGATCCGCAAGAAGGTCAACGCAGCTTCGGCCATGCTCGAGCTGGACGAACACCTCCAGCGCAAGCCGGCCAACCTCTCGGGTGGCCAGCGTCAGCGGGTGGCAATGGGACGGGCGATCGTCCGGGACGCCGACGGGTTCCTGTTCGACGAGCCGCTGTCCAACCTCGACGCGAAGCTTCGAGGCCAGATGCGTACCGAGATCGCCCGGATGCAGAGGCGACTTGGCACCACCACCATCTATGTGACCCACGACCAGACCGAGGCAATGACCCTGGGCGACCGGGTGGCGGTGCTCAAGGCGGGAATTCTTCAGCAGTGCGCGTCACCGCGAGAGCTTTACGAGCAGCCGGTCAACCTCTTCGTCGCCGGCTTCATCGGATCCCCGCCGATGAACTTCCTCCCGGCCAGGGTCTCCGGCTCAACGCTCACACTCCCGTTCTGCGACGTCCCGGTCAGCGGCGAGCTGGCCAAGAAGATCGAGGGCAGCGAGATCGTCATCGTCGGCGTTCGCCCGGAGTACTTCAAGGACGCCTCACTTGACGGCAGCAAGGGTGTGGACTTCACGGCAACGGTCGATGTGACCGAGTGGCTGGGAAACGAGCAGTACGCCTACATCCCCTTCGAGGCAGACGCCACCGTCAAGGCAAAGCTGGACGAGCTCGACCGCGACCTGGACGGGGAGGGCATGCGCACCCAGATGATCGTCAACCTCGACGCGCGCTCGCGCATCAGGGAGGGCGAGGATGCCCGGCTGACCTTCGACCCGACGTTCATGCACGTCTTCGATCCCAACACGGGAGAGTGCCTGACGCGGGATGAGGCCAAGGCCTCAGCGATTGCCGAGGAGAGCGAGATCGATCGTAAGCGGGCTCTTGAGCGGGTCAAGATCAAGGACGAGACCACGGTCGGCTGAGCTCGGCCAGGAGCGGAGGGTTGGCTCCCGCTCGCGAGACCGTGATCGCGGCGCAGGCAAGAGCGCGGTCCACCGCGGATCGGACATCCGTCAGGGAGACGGCTCGCAGTCGTTCACGTGCCTGGGGGCCGCCCAGGTACCCGGCCTCCAGAAGCCCGGATATCAGTCCAGCCATGAAAGAGTCTCCGGCGCCGACGGTGTCTGCGACCTCGACGCGGGGCGCGTCAACGCTGGTGAGCTCACCGGTCGTGCTGATCCGGATCAGTGCGCCCTTGTCCCCGCGGGTGACCACCACCAGGGTTGGACCCAGCAAACCCCATAACCGGAGGATCTCTTCGAGTGGCGCCTCGTCGTACAGCCAGGCGATGTCCTCGTCGCTGGCCTTGACGACGTCGCTGAGCCCGATCATCTGTTCAATCTTGGCGCGAACCTCATCGGGGTCGCCCATCAGGGAAGGACGCGCGTTCGGGTCGTAGGAGATGGTGGCGCCCGGGCGTGCGTTCTGGAGCGTGCTCAGCACGGCCGACGCGCCGGGCTCCAGGGTGGCGGCAATCGAGCCGGCATGGACGTGAGCCAGCCCGTCGAGGGGCTGCCCGATGTCCAGCTCCCAGGCCAGGTCGAAGGTGTAGGTCGCCGCACCTGTCGCGTCCAGCGTCGACGTCGCCACGGAAGTCTCTCGCGCTCCGACGCTGCCAGCGGTCAGCGCGACCCCCTCGGAGGCAAGGAGATCGGCGATTCTGGCGCCTCGTTCGTCCGGGCCGATCATGGTGGCCAGCGTGACGTCATGGCCGAGGCGGGCGAGGCCGACAGCAACATTGGCCGGGCTGCCACCGACATGCTCCTGTTCGGAGCCATCGGCATGACGGACGATGTCGATCAGCGACTCGCCGACGACAAGGGTGTGTGCGCTGCTGGACATGGTGTCTCCTCCGGCTCGGCGTGGGTGGAACGACCCTATCGGGGGACTTGGCACTCGTTGATGCCCAGAGGGCTGACGGCTCGCCATACCAGGCGCAGTCAGCGAGGATTGGCAGCGTGAGCATGAGCAACCCCGACACGGCTCCGGTTCCGGTCGTGCAGCAGCCCCGACCTGGGCGAGGTCCCGGCAACGTGCGCAGCCTGGTCATCTCGCTGGCGGTGCTCATGGTGGCCGTGGTGGCCTGGTTGGCGATCGTGCCGCGGGTCAGCGAGATCAGCCGGCCCGCTGTCGACGTCGCTTCAGTGGCCAGACAGGTGCGCAACGAGACCGGCTGGGCGATCTCCGAGCCACGGCTGCCCGCGGGCTGGAAGGCCACGAACGCGCGCTTCGACTCTGCGGGCGACGGGATCAGGACCTGGCATGCTGGCTACCTCTCGCCAGACGGACAGTACTTCGCGATCGACCAGACCGAGGTGACAGGTGCCTCCGACAGCTGGGTCGCGGGCCGGACCTCCCACGGTCAGGCCGACGGCACGGTGTCGACGGCCGGGCGGATGTGGCAAAAGCTCAGCTCCCGGGACATCGTCCAGCGCAGCCTCGTGTCGAAGGGCTCTGGTGCCGGCGAACTCACGACGGTGCTGAGTGGAACGGCGCCGTATGCCCAGCTCGCGCAGTTCGCCCAGACGCTTAAGCCCGTTCCCGTGCCCTCGAACTGACTGCCGTTGGCCACGAGCTGTGGCTCAGATGGGCTCAGACGGGCTCAGACGGGCTCAGCTTTCGGGTGGAGTGGCCTTTGTCACAGCTGTCAGCTTGGCCTCGGCCCCATCGAGCCATGTGTTGCAGTGGGTGGCCAGAGCCTCTCCCCTCTGCCAGAGCGCCATGCTGTCCTCGAGCCCGATCTGGCCGCCCTCAAGCTGGGCGACGATCGAGATCAGCTCGTCGCGGGCCTGCTCATAGCCCAGCTTCCGGACGTCAGGGAAGTCGACCGTCTCCGAGATCGGAGTCTCGTTGTTCTTGGCTGCCACCGGAACACTCTAAGGCCGTTCATTCCCGTATGCCGGTTTGATCCGCGCATGTCGCTGCCTCAGGCGGGGGCTTCGCTGACCGGGCGCACTCCGAAGTCGCCTCGGGCCACCCGCACCCGCAGAAGCTCGTCGACCTCGACGTCGACGCGATCCATGACGATCCGGCCGTCGGCGTGCTGCACGACGGCATAGCCCCGTTCCAGGGTGGCCAGCGGCGACAGCGCCCGCACCTGCGAGCGCAGATGGTCGATCTGGTCAC
>JBDTWH010000131.1:0-2768 GCA_040006795.1 Actinomycetota bacterium
GCGGTGCAGCGACCGGCGGTGCAGCGACCGGCGGTGCAGCGACCGGCGGTGCAGCGACCGGCGGTGCAGCCGCCGGGGGTGGGTTCACACCGACGCTGCCCGGAGCCGCGCCGGCGTTCGGACTGACAGGCAGGGGCGGCACTGACCTGGCGACGGCGCAGGCGGTACCGGTCGCCGGGTCGAGCACCGGCCCGGCGATGCAACCGTGGTTGCTGAAGGTCCAGCGCCGACCCGGTAGCTCGGACACCGACAGCTCGGTGGTGCCCGACACGAGGTACCAGCCGCTGGCCATGTGCTGTGGATCCCCGCTCATGCCCAGGGCGCGGGCCAGGGTGCTGACCAAGGTTCGCGTTGCCGCGCCAGCCGGCAGGGAGCCGACCCGGCCGGAGGAAGGCCCGCCCGGCAGCGTTCCCTCCAGTCGCCAGCCAGAACCGCTCGGGCTACGGCCCTCGGCACCGTCCTTCTTGGAGATGCCGGCCGCACTCAGCGCGGGCAGACCTGCGGACCCGGCCGCGACGCTGGTCAGGTGGAGGACGGGCGGCTCTGTGGTGACGTCCCCGCCGCGCACGACCGACGCAGCCACGATCACGGCGAGTACCACGACGGCCACCACCGCAGCGGCGCCGATGGGCAACAACCCACGGGCGCGGGCAGACACGTGCCGGAGTGTACTCATGCTGATCGGACGCTCCATACGGATGTCAGGTTCCACCCCAACTGAGTGTCTCTGCACGCCTGTCCAGATCAACCCTCACCGAACGCACTTCACATGCCGCGATGCGCTCCAAGCCGATGAGCGGTCGTGACCAGTGAGGGGTCTCGCCGGTTGCCACTAAAGGTCCATCGTCTCGACTGTCTCCACGATCCAGGTGACGGGATTCTGCATGACATCCTTGCCGGGGCCCTGCCAGATTCGCTCCATCTTGGCCAGCAGCGCACGTGCGTCTGCGGTTTCGTCGAACTCCAAGTCGATCATTACCAGGTTCTGGTCGTCAACGGATCGAGAAACTGAGTACCTTCGGACGCCCGATCCCTTCCTGTCGGCAGGATCACTGTCGAAAGCCCGCTTCCAGCCCTCAAAGCTCGGGACAGAATGTTGGATTCGCAAAGTCGGCATGCCATGCCTCTCGTTCTCGCACGTTTGCCGCACAGTATCCGCCGACAGCGGATACCACCAGAGGCACTGGGGAAACGACCGGATCTGGCCGCAGGTGGTGCGCTCGGTCCGCCGAAAGGGTCACAGATTAGGAGCCCGCGTTTCGCAACATGAAGTCGCGCTCGGGATCACGTCCCATCGTCGGGTGCGGGGGCGGTTCCGTTTCCTGGGTGGCGATCATGTCCTCTACCCGGACGCGCTCGGGCAGCTTCCGGAAACGGGCGGACGACGCCGCGTCCTTGTGGTCAGGAATACTCGTTGGCTCAACCATGATCGTCACCTCATTGACAGTGTCCGGCGAACGCCGCCTCGTAACAAGTCGGAGGCTCCTGAACGTGTGAAGGGAGTCGTTGCTTCATTGATGGAGTGCAGGCGTCCTCACTGTGCACGACGGCAGGGGTCAACGTAATCGGTTCTCTCCAGGCAGCGTTACATACCGCATGGGGGTATGTAACGCTCCGTCTGCCTTGCCATCCGGTCTGGCGGCGATCGGTTTAGGGCCTGGTCCCCTGGTTTTCGGGCCGCGTGCTGCCAGATGTCGTGATAGGCGAACAACTCAGTCGTATTGCGGAGAACAACTCAGTCGTCAGGGCGAGGACTCGAGACTGATGACGACATTGCCGGTCTTCTGCCCGGTCTCGACGTACGTGTAGGCCTGGACGATCTGGTCCAGCGGATACGTCCTGTCGATGACCGGCCTGAACTCTCCGGACTCGAGCAGCTCCCTGAAGTAGCCGATCATCTCCTGGTCATGCTTCGGAATGGGGAACAGAACCTTCTTGCCGCCATGCAGGGGAGCGATAAGGGCCAGGAACGGATTCTGGGCTAATGGGCCTAGCTCCGACGAGATGTAGATACCGTCCGGCTTCAGGAGCCGTTTGCATTTGCTGAAGGAGGTCTTGCCGACCGAGTCGAGAACCACGTCGTATGCCTGATCGACCTTGGTGAAATCCTCGGCCGTGTAGTCGATGACCCGCTCGGCGCCCAGGCCCCTGACCAGCTCCACGTTGTCCGTGTCGCAGACCGCGGTCACGTTGGCGCCGAGGCTCTTCAGCAGCTGGACCGCCGCTGAGCCAATAGCTCCGGTCGCGCCATAGACGAGGACGTCCTGCCCGCTCCGAATCTTTGCCGCCCTGATGTGCGAGAGCGCATAGTGCGAACCCTCTGTACTTGGAGCGGCCGCCTCGTAGGTCATGTGCGCAGGCATTGTCGCGAGCGAACCGTCCTCGGGGATCACCATGTACTCAGCATGAGCACCGAACGGGCCCTCGTTGTACCCGAACACCCTGTCACGGACTTTGAAAGCCGTGACGCCACCGCCGACCGCCGCGACAGCTCCCGAAAACTCATTCCCCAGGACCGTCGCCCGTGGCCTGATAAGCCCGGTGAAGAATCTCATGAAGAAGGGCTTCGCAGCCCGGCAAGCGCAGTCCGTCCGGTTCACCGTCGTTGCGTGAACCTTGACGAGCACCTCGTTGTCCTTGGGCGTCGGCGCTTCCACTTCTGAGATCCGAACCACGTCCGGGCGGCCATACCTAGTGTGGACGGCTGCCTTCATGGGTGGACTGTAGCGGAGTGCCATGCAATGGGATCGGGGTAATCGGTCACGGAT
>JBDTWH010000132.1:0-5409 GCA_040006795.1 Actinomycetota bacterium
ACCGAGGGGCTGAGCCCTCAAAGACCGAGGGGCTGAGCCCTCAAAGACCGAGGGGCTGAGCCCTCAAAGACCGAGGGTATCGGCACCCTGAGGCGAAGAGTCGCGCAAGAACTGCGCACATCTCTGCTGCTCGTCCGTCTCACCGATCTCGCCGGCGGCACGGCTCAACGCGGCCAGGGAGCGAAGGAACCCCTGGTTGGGCTCATGCGACCAGGGCACCGGGCCCTGCCCCTTCCAGCCACCCCGGCGAAGGGCGTCCAGCGACCGGTGGTAGCCGGTCCGCGCGAACGCGTAGCCCTCGATCGTATGACCGTGCGCGAGCGCATCCTCGGCCAGAGTGGCCCAGGCCAGGGGCGACGACGGGTGTGCCGCCGCAACGGCTCGCGGGTCCTTGCCCTCCGCGAGGGAGGCGGCTGCCGGGTCGACCGGCAGCCGGGTCTCGGGGATACCCAGAAGGTTGCTCATCAAACGTGGGTTCCGGCGCTGCGCAGGTTCTGGCAGGCCTCGACGACTCGCGCCGCCATGTTGGCTTCTGCTTCCTTGCCCCAGGCGCGCGGGTCGTACTTCTTCTTGTTGCCGACCTCGCCGTCGACCTTCAGGACGCCCTCGTAGTGGGTCATCATGTAGCCGGCGACGGGACGGGTGAAGGCGTACTGGGTGTCGGTGTCAACGTTCATCTTGACCACGCCGTAGTCGACCGCGTCTGAGATCTCCTGGGGCAGGGAGCCCGAGCCGCCGTGGAACACGAGGTCGAACGGCTTGGCATCCGCGGCCAGGCCCTTTGACTTGATGACGGCTTCCTGGGCGTTCTTGAGGATCTCGGGACGCAGCTTGACGTTGCCCGGCTTGTACGCGCCGTGCACGTTGCCGAAGGTCAGCGCGGTCATGTACCGGCCGAACTCGCCCAGACCCAGTGCCTCGACGGTCAGGAGCGCATCCTCGGGGGTGGAGTAGAGCTTCTCGTCGATCGCACCGGTGACGCCGTCCTCCTCGCCACCGACGGCGCCGACCTCGATCTCGAGGATGATGTGCGCGGCCTTGCACAGGTCGAGCAGCTCGCGGGCGATCGTGAGGTTCTCGGGCACCGGAATCACGGAACCGTCCCACATGTGCGACTGGAACCACGGCAGGCCGCCGGCCTTGACCCTCTCGAGGGACGCCGCGATCAGCGGACGGACGAAACCGTCCAGCTTGTCCTTGGGGCAGTGGTCGGTGTGCAGCGCGATGTTGACGTCGAAGTTCTTGGCAACCTCGTTCGCGTACGCGGCGAGTGCGATCGAACCGGACACCATGTTCTTGATCGTGGAGCCCGACAGGTAGTCGGCGCCCCCGGTGGAGACCTGGACGATGCCGTCGCTGCCGGCTTCGGCGAAGCCGCGAATGGCCGCGTTCAAGGTTTGCGAGGACGTGACGTTAATTGCCGGATAGGCGAAGGCACCAGCCTTCGCGCGGTCCAGCATGTCGGCGTAGACCTCAGGGGTAGCAATGGGCATTGGTGACTCCTCAGACTCGAGATCGTTGGTCAGCCGCTCACGATGCGGCGCTGGCGGCGGCATTCAAGCGGCGCTGCGTGCCAACAATCATCTTTGCACGTTCAGCCTGTGGCCTTGGAGGCCCGGTCCCGCCTGCCGAAGGCCGCAGATCAGGGACGAAAGGCGACCAGAACGGTCAGGCTTGAACGTGCTGCTCGAACACGTGGCGACGCACCCACGCGTGCATCGCGATCGCGCCGGCCGCACCCGCGTTGATCGACCTGGTGGACCCGAACTGCGCGATGTCCAGGATCGCCACGGACGCCTCTCGCGCCTGCGGCGACAGCCCCGGGCCTTCCTGGCCGAAGAGCAGGATGCAGTGCCTGGGCAGGTCATAGGTCTCGATCGGCTGCGAGCCGGGCAGGTTGTCGATGCCGATGATCGGTATGCCGGCCGCGCCACTCTCCCCGGGTGCCCCGGCGGCCCAGTCAACAAGGTCGCCGACGCCGGGGTGGTGATACTCGTGCTGGTAACGGTCGGTCACCATGGCGCCACGGCGGTTCCACCGGCGCCTTCCGACGATGTGGAAGGCCTTGGCGTTGAAGGCGTTCGCGGTGCGGATCACCGACCCGATGTTGAAGTCGTGACCCCAGTTCTCGACCGCCACATGGAAGTCGTGCCGCTGGGCGTCAAGGTCTCGCACGATGGCCTCGTGCCGCCAGTAGCGGTACTTGTCCACGACGTTGCGCCGGTCGCCGTCGGCAAGCAACGACTCGTCATACAGGGACATATCGGGCTCTGCCGGCCAGGGGCCCGCCCAGGGCCCAACTCCCACCTCGATCGACACGTGGCTCCCATCGGTTGAGACCAAGTATGAGGTTTAGCAGGTGGCAGGCGGTGCGGCGTACCCTCTGACTGTGATGCACACTCTCGGACCGGACTGGCTCAACGCCGAACATCTGCTGACGACGGTGGGTCCTTCGGCCTTCGCGGTCAGCCTTGCGGTCATCTTCGCCGAATGCGGGCTCTTCACCTTCTTCATGCCGGGTGACTCGTTGCTGTTCACGATCGGGCTTGCGATCCAGAACCCGCAGACGATCATTGACCTGCGCATCAACATCGTCGTGGCATGCCTCGCGCTGACCGCCGCCGCCTTCCTGGGCAACGTGGTGGGGTATGAGATCGGGCGGGCAATCGGCACCCCGCTGTACTCCCATGGCGGACGTCTGCTCAAACCTGAGCACTTCGACAAGGCGCATGCGTTCTTCGACAAACACGGCAACAGTGCGATCGTTCTCGCACGGTTCGTGCCGATCGTCCGCACGTTCATCACGGCCGTGGCCGGCGTCAGCAAGATGGACCGCCGTAAGTTCTTCACCTACAGCTTCATCGGCGCCCTGCTGTGGGCGACCGGCGTGACCCTCCTGGGGTATTTCCTGGGGCAGGTTGCCCTTGTTCGCAACCACATCGACATCATGCTGATCCTGATCGTGGCGCTCTCACTGGTCCCGGTGGGCATCGAGTACGTGCGCCACCGCAACCAGGGCAAGGTCAAGGTCTAGAGCACGGTCAGATCTAGCCCACCGCGGCAAGGTCCCTCAAGAGTGCTGGCACGCGCATGCGCGTCTTGTCGTCGAGACAGGCCCCGCTTTCACGGGACCAGCACCTTGCTTCGCAGCGGGGCTGCCCTGTCCACGCTGCGAAGTGACGAGAAGAGGACCGCGACCACCATCAGCGAGCAGACGCCGGCGCCGACGAATGTCGCCCGGGCCCCCAGCCAGCCGCCCATCAGACCGCCCAGCCCGAGGGCGAGGATGGAGCCGGCCCGCTGGACCCCGTGGATCGCGGCCAGCACCTTGCCTCGATCGGCTTCGGGGGGCCGCAGGACGAAGAGAGGCCCGATGGCGGCGTTCGCCCCGCCATTGAACGCCCCCAACACGAGCACACACACGGCGAAGACTGCGACAGTCGGAGCCAACCCGGCCAGACCGATGCTCAGCGCGGTTCCCGCCATGCCGGCAAGGACGCAGCGGACCCGCGAGGCATCCGAGGCCAGGCGTCCGGCCAGCCACGCGCCCACGACCGCGCCCGCTCCGAAGAAGGCCTCGAGGAGGCCGTATGCCGTAGGGCTGGCTCCGAGGTCGTCGCGAACCAGGAACACCTCCACCACGTTGACTCCCTCCAGCACGATGATGAACGGGACCGACCCGGCGAAGAGGAGCCAGACCAACCGGTCCCGCCTGAGAACTCGCAAGCCGTCCAACGCACGCGGTCTCACCGAGACGACCGGGGCGGGATACAACCCGGAGGTCTCATGGCGGCCGCCGCGGCGGGTGCGCACGAGTCCGGCCGCGAGCAGAGCCACGGCGAATGTGCCGCAGTCGAGCCAGAGCGCGGCCGAGATGCCCAGGGTCCCGACCAGCAGACCTGCCAGTGCAGCACCCGTGATGCCAGTCAGCGCGCGAAGGCTCTGCTGCAGCGCGATGACCCGACCCATATCCTCGTCGCCGGCGATGCGGGGGGTAAGGGCACCCCACGTAGGACTCGACACAGCTTGTCCGCACTGGAGGACGATCACGAAGGCGTAGGTGCCCCAGCGGTCCTCGACCGATGCAAGGCCGGCACAGGCGAGCAGCTGGACGGCCGACGAGACGAGCAGGACGGGTCGGGAGTCGAACGCGTCAGCGATACGGCCGGCGACACCCATGGCCAGCACGGTCGGCAGGGCGAAGGCGATCATGAGCCCGGCGATCCCCACGGTCCCACCTCCCTGGTCGTGCACTCGCAAGATCAGGACGATCATCGCGAGCGCGTCCCCGACGAGGGAGATCGTGAGAGCGGGGATCAGCAGCCTCAGATCTCGGTGCCGCCAGATCGACGGCCTCTTCCGGGTCCTGTCGGGTGAGATCTGAAGTGAGTGCTTCACAGTTATGAAGGTATCGCTTCACAACTTGCGGGTCAATGCCTATGGTTGAGCCATGGCAGAGGACTCGCTCACGACGACCAGAGGCACGACCACGGGGGCAACCGAGGGGACGCGGAGGGGGACAACACTGACACTGACCGATCCCCGGGCGATCCGGGCGATCGCCCACGAGGCACGTCAGCAGGTCATCGACGAGCTGTATGGCGGAGCAGTCCTCACCGCGACCGAGGCCGCCCAGCTGTGTGGCCTTTCGCCGTCAGCCATGAGCTACCACCTGCGGGCACTGGAGAAGTGGGGCATCGTGGTGCGCGACGACACCTCGGGCGACGGACGTGAGAGGCCGTGGCGGGCGGGCGCCCGGTACCTTCGGCTCGGCCGTGGTGAAGGCGCCTCGGGGACCTCCATGCGTCAGGCCGCCAACGCCGTCATCTCGACGTTGTTGGCCGGCATGAGCAAGTCGGTCGCGGAGATGCTGGAGCGTGGCCCATCTCCCAAGGGCACGCAGGTGTCCCATGGCCGGCTCTATCTCAGCGACGAGGAGGCTGTCGCGCTCAACCAGGAGCTCGACGAGCTGGTCGAGCGTTATGGCAAAGGCCGCACCTCGCGGAACAAGCCGGCCGATGCATCACCGCGGGAGCAGTACTGGCTCCTGCTGCCTCACACCACCCGGCCGGCCGTTTAGGCAACCAGACGGATCAGACACCGGAAGCGCTGCCGGCAGTGGTCGGGAGCCGGCCGCACTCACGCCAGGCCGAGCTCCGCCAGGCTGTATGCCGTGACGTAGGTCAGGCCCTGCGCCTCCAGCTTCTCCTTGGCCCCGGTCGCGCGGTCGGCGATCGTCGCCACCGCCACCACCTCTGCGCCCTCCTCGCGGGCTGCGGCCACCGCATCCATCGGCGAGGCTCCGGTCGTCGTCGTGTCCTCGACGATGAGGACCCGGCGCCCGGTGATCGACGGCCCCTCGATGCGCTGCTGGAGGCCGTGAGCCTTGCCTGACTTGCGCACGACGAA
>JBDTWH010000133.1:0-22265 GCA_040006795.1 Actinomycetota bacterium
CACGCCTCGGGGTCGTCACCGTTGACGTGGAAGATCGGCGCCTGGATCATCCGCGCCACGTCCGAGGAGTAGACCGACGAGCGTGATGCCGACGGCGAGGTGGTGAAGCCGACCTGGTTGTTGATGACGACGTGGATCGTGCCGCCGGTGCGGTACCCGCGCAGCTGCGAGAGGTTGAGCGTCTCAGCCACGACACCCTGGCCCGCGAACGCCGCATCGCCGTGCAGCAGCAACGGCAGAACGGTGAACGCCGCGCCCTTCAGGTCGAGCCGGTCCTGCTTGGCGCGAACGATGCCCTCCAGGACAGGGTTGACCGCCTCAAGGTGTGAGGGGTTCGCAGCCAGGTAGACCTTGGTGCTGGCGCCGTCCTCGGACACGAACGTGCCCTCGGTGCCGAGGTGGTACTTCACATCGCCCGACCCCTGGACCGACTTGGGATCCTGGGTGCCCTCGAACTCGCGGAAGATCTGGCTGTAGGACTTGCCGGCGATGTTGGCCAGCACGTTGAGGCGGCCGCGGTGCGACATACCGATGCAGACCTCGTCCATTCCCTCGCCGGCGGCCCGGCTCAGGACCCGGTCGAGCAGCGCGATCACCGACTCGCCGCCCTCGAGGCTGAAGCGCTTCTGCCCCACGAACTTGGTTTGCAGGAATGTCTCGAAGGCCTCGGCGGAGTTGAGCCGCCTCAGGATCCTCAGCTGTTCGTCGGACGAGGTCTTCGCGTAGGGAGTCTCGACCCTGGCCTGGATCCAGGTGCGTTGCTCGGGGTCCTGGATGTGCATGTACTCGACACCGACGGTCCGGCAGTAGGCATCGCGCAGGATGCCCAGGATCTTGCGCAGCTTGAGCAGCGGCTCGCCGCCGAAGCCGCCGGTGGCGAAGTCCCGCTCCAGGTCCCACAGGGTCAGGCCATGCGTGGACACCTCGAGGTCGGGGTGATGGCGCTGGCGGTACTCGAGCGGGTCGGTGTCGGCCATGAGGTGGCCGCGCACGCGGTAGGCGTGGATGAGCTGCTGAACCCGGGCCGTCTTGTTGATGTCCGAGTCGTGGGTGGTCGAGATGTCCTGGATCCAGGCGATCGGCTCGTAGGGGATCCGCAGCGACTCGAAGATCTCCTCGTAGAAGTTGTGCTCGCCCAGCAGTATCTGGTGAAGGATCCGCAGGAACTCACCGGACACAGCGCCCTGGATGATGCGGTGGTCATAGGTCGAGGTGATCGTGATGGTCTTGCTGACGGCGTTGCGGTTCAACGTCTCCTGGCTCGCGCCCTGCCACTCGGCCGGGTACTCCAGGGCACCGACGCCGATGATGGCGCCCTGGCCGGACATCAGGCGCGGTACCGAGTGGACGGTGCCGATCCCGCCGGGGTTCGTCAGGCTGATCGTGGTGCCCTGGAAGTCCTCGACGGCGAGCTGGTTGTTACGCGCCTTGCGAACGACGTCCTCGTATGCCGTCCAGAAGTGCGCGAAGTCCATCGCCTCGGTCGCCTTGATGGCGGGCACCAGCAGGGTGCGGCTGCCATCCGGCTTGACCATGTCGATCGCCAGACCGAGGTTGATGTGCGCAGGGGTGATCAGAACCGGTTTGCCGTTCTCGGAGCCGAAGCCCCTGTTCATCTGCGGCATCAGGGTCAGCGCCTTGATGAGCGCGTACCCGATGAGGTGGGTGAAGCTGACCTTGCCACCGCGGCTGCGGCGCAGGTGGTTGTTGATGACCACCCGGTTGTCGATCAGGAGCTTGGCCGGGACGGCGCGAACGCTCGTCGCGGTCGGCACGCTCAGGCTGGCCTCCATGTTGGTCACCGTGCGCGCGGCGGCGCCCCGCAGAATCTGTACGTCGTCCTCGCTGAGCGGGCCGGTGGGCTTGACCGGGGGGATGTCGCGCGGCTTGGGGGTGGTCTTGGCCGCGCCAGCGGTGTGAGCCGGCGACGAGGCTGAAGGCGTGGCCCGCGACGCCGTGGGTGCCGGCGGCGTGGCGGTGGGGGCTGCAACCTGTGGCAGGGGTGCGGTGAAAGGCTCAGGCTCCGCGGTCGGCGTGGCCGATGGCAGACCGTTGCCGACGCCGTTGCCACCGGGCTGGCCACCGTCCACGTTGGCGCCCTCGGTCGGCTGGTAGCTGGCGAAGAACTCCCACCACGCCTCGTCCACCGAGTTCTTGTCCTGCAGATACTGCTGGTAGAGCTCATCCACCAGCCACTGGTTGGGGCCGAAGTCCGCCATGGGGTTCTTGCTGGGTGGCTGGGCAGGCACAGCGAATACGCCTCTTCCGTCGCGTCGGCAATGGTGGGAAACCAGTAATGGCGAGGGCCACACCTATCTGCTCAGCCTAATACGGAGGGGACTATCCCGCCGGTCTGATGAGATCGGCGAAGACGACGATATTGTCCTCGTAGTGGCCGGTCTTGCTGTTGAAGGTTCCGCCGCAGGTGATCAACCGTAGTCCGGGATGGTCGAGGTTCCCGTACACCAGCTTGGTGGGAAAGCTGTCCTTCAGGTACTCCGCAACCTGTGTCACACGGAATACGGGCCTGCTGCCATCTGCCCGGGTGACCGTCACCTGGTCACCGGGTTTCATGCTGTGCAGCCTGTAGAAGACACCCGGCCCGTTCATGTCGACATGGCCGGCGATGACCGCTGGTCCGATCTCGCCCGGGGTGGGCCCGCCGGTGTACCAGCCAGCCGGGAAGCCACCTTTGGGAACCTCTAACGTCCCGTCAGCTTGCAGGCCGAGCTTCATCAGGGTGGAGTCCACCCCGATCGCGCTGATCTGAAGGCGGACCGGCGTGGACCTGGCAAGCGTGGCAGCTCGCGGTGGCGTGGTCGCAGACCTCTTGGGCGGTGAGGGTCTGGCAGGGCTGGACGACGAAACCGACGGTGACACCGTCGACGAAACTGACGGTGCCACCACGGCGCCGGACTTGCCGGAGCACGCGGTGGCACCGGTGGTGACCGTGACGAGCAGCGCCGCGACGATCACCACCACCCTCGGGCGGGCCAGACGTGGGCTGAGGCTCACGAGATGGTGCCGCACTTGGTTGCGGTGACTCAGATGTTCACGCGACGTCGACGTGCGAACACGGTGGACGCGCCACCGAGCCCGGCGAGCAGAAGCGCACCGGTCAGCAGGGCCAGCCCATTGTTCCCGCCGGTGTTGTTCCCGCTGGTGCTGCCGTCACCGGTGCGTACCGCACCGGTCGGGACCGCTGTGACCTGGGCGGTTGGCGTGGCCGTGGCCGCGGGCACCGTCCCCAGCACGCACTGCGCGTTCCCGATGGTGTTCGCCTGGAGGGTGACGGCTCCGTTGCGAGCCAGCACACGACCGTCGACAGTCGCGCGGGTATCGAGGCTGATGCTCTGCAGCGCCATGATGGTCCCGCGGAAGCTGGCATCGCTTCCGATCGTCGCAGAGCTGGTGACCTGCCAGAACACGTTGCAGGCTGAGGCGCCGTTGACCAGGTTGACGTGGCTGGAGGACGCGACGGTGAGGCCCCGCGCAGCCTGGAAGATGAACACCGCGTTGGGATCACCCTCGGCGTCCAGGGTGAGTGTGCCCGTCAGGGCCAGATCCTCGGTCGACTTGTAGACGCCGGCAACCAGGGGTGCTGGCTGAGTGCCGAGATCGCCGGTGACCACGGTGACCGGGGTCCGCCCGGACGCATCGTCGTAGGCGGTCGTGAGCGCGAGCTGGGCCTGGGCCGCAACGGCGTCAGCGGCGTGCTGGGTTCCATTGATCACCAGTCCCGGCGGGAATCCGGTTATCGCAGCAGCCTTGCCCGGGCTAAGGCCGAGATCTCCGGAGATCTTTGTCTCGCCGGTGTTGGTGACCGTGGTGCCAGCCAGCACGGCGAAGGACTTGGCCGTACCCAGGCCAACGGTTGGCTGGGTTGCAGCCTGGGCGCTCAGCGGGATCGCCACAAACAGTCCCAGGGCTGCAGCTGCCGCGATACCGACACGCACGCGTCCCAGGTGCAGCATCTTTGGGGAGATCTTCATGTTCGATCCTTCGTTTGGACATACCTCTGGCAGGAGCCACAGGCCTCAGACTGTATCGGCGTTGTCCACGTATGCCTATTCGAAACGCCCACTCAAACCCGTCCCAGTGTCTGATTTAACCCTGACTTGATCCCGGTTTGACCTGGTCCGAGCAAACCGGACAAAACGGCATTGCCACGTGTCGGTCAGCTCACGTCACGGCGGACCGTGAGCATCGAGCCGATCCCTGCCAGGACCGCGGCGTAGGCCACCAGCACGAGAGCGCCGGACCACCACGTCAGCAGCTGGAAGGTGGTGCTCGTGTTGATCTGACCAACCATCGCCGATGTCGCCTGGCTCGGCATGTAGGGGACGATCGACTTCCCCCAGCTCACCAGGCCGAGCAGGAACCCCAGCAACGGCTCCAGGATGAAGGCGGCACCGACAGTTATCAGGATCGCGGCTACCTGGTTGGGGATGAGGATGCCGGCTCCAAGCCCGACGAGCGCCCAGAGGCCGAGGACGAGCAGGCTCAAACCGAGGGTTCGGCTGATGGCGCCAGCTTCGGGGATCGGCGAGAAACCTTTGATGGCAATGACCGTCGCGCCCACCCCGACAGAGCCGATCAGGAACACGAGCCCGTAGAACACTCCGATGCCCATCAGCGACAACACCTTGGCAACCATGACGCGCACCCGCTTCGGGGTGGCCAGGAACGTGCTGGTGATCGTCTTGTGGCGGTACTCCGAGCCGATCGACATCACACCAATGACCAGGGTGAGCAGGTAGGCGAAGCTCAGCCCGGCGGTGTAGACGGTGGAGACCATCGCGGTGTCACCCAGGCCGGGCAGGCGCGGGCCCGGGGTGCCCCCGGCGCCCTGGGGTCGTGAGCCTTCAACCCACACGGCGAAGATGACGGCAAACACGGCCCCGGCCAGGAACACGCCGATCGCCATGCCCCACCACATCCGGGTGCTGAAGAACTTGCGGAGCTCAGCCTTTACTGCGGCGCCCATCAGGCTGCACCTTCCGTGTTGCGGTTGCCCTCGGCACTGGTGAGCTCGAAGAAGAGCTTCTCGAGGTCGTTCTCGTTCATTCGCAGCTCGTAGATGGGCAGACCGGCGCGCAAGGCGATATCGCCGATCAGGACCAGGTCCTTGCCGATCACCTGGATGCTGTCGTCGACCTGGGCTGCCTGCAGGCCCGATGCTGCCAGCGCGTGGATCAGCCGCAGCGGCTCGCTCGTGCGGACCGTGCACACGTGCTCGGTCGGCAGGTCGTCGATGGCTCCCTGCCGGATGAGCTTGCCGTTGGCGATGATGACGACGTCGTCGACGGTCTGCTCGACCTCCGCGAGCATGTGGCTGGAGATCAGGATCGTCTTGCCTGCTCCGCTCAGATGCCGAAGCAGCATCCGAAGCCACCTGATGCCTTCAGGGTCAAGGCCATTGGCCGGCTCGTCGAGCAGGAGCACCTGGGGGTCGCCGAGCAAGGCTCCGGCGAGGGCCAGGCGCTGTCGCATGCCCATGGAGTAGCCGCCGGCCCGCTGCCGGGCTGCCGCGGGGATGCCCACCAGCTCGAGCATCTCGTCTACGCGTCTGCTGTCCACATGAGCCGTGTCGGCCATAACCAGGAGGTGGTCGCGCCCCGAGCGGCCCGGGTGGAAGTTGGTCGCCTCCAGCGCAGCTCCGACGACGTCCTGCGGCGTCTTGAGATGGGCGTAGGTCTGGCCGCCGATCGTCGCGGTGCCGCTGGTCGGGCGGATAAGCCCCAGCAACATTCGCAACGTCGTGGTCTTCCCGGCTCCGTTCGGCCCCAGGAAGCCGGTGATCCGGCCGGGTTCGACCGAGAAGCTCAGGTGGTCGACCGCAGTCAGCTGGCCGAAGCGCTTGGTCAGGTCGTGCACCTCGATACGCGTCTTCTGTTGTGAGTCATCCGTCATAAGTCGACCCCGAGCGCATTCATGTGGACAGCCAACCACGCTCGCGTTTGCCCGGCGCGGTCGCATCGCCGGACGAACGCCCGATATCAGTGCTTTCGGGCGGGCCGCCGGAAGGGGCTCATGGCGGTGAGCCGTGCGAGCAGATCATCGGGGGCATACCGCCGGTACAGCAGGGCGCAGATCACTCCGACCAGCACCAGAGCGGCAATCACCATGATCAGGCCTGAGGGATCCGTGCCACCGGTCGAGCTCGCGGGGAGTGCAGCCACGGCGGTTGCCGGTGAGCTCTCTGACGGGGGCGTGGTCGTCGTCGGGGTGGTGGTCTTGGTGGTCGAGGTCGCCGGCTGGGTGGGGGTCGAGGTCGCCTTGGGGATGGTGCCCGCGACGTTGTCGCTGATCCTGGTGATGACACTGGCGTAGCAGGTCAACGCGGCTCCGCCCGGGTTCCCGGTGCCGTTGCACTGTTTGATCGTGATCGGGATCACCCGGCTGACTTTGGACTGGGGGTCGACGATGCAGTGCAGCGCGCCGCCCCCGCCGTTGCCGGATCCGTTGCACTGGGTGACATTGGTTCCGGTGGCCGTGGACGGTGAGCAGTCCAGCACCCCGCCGCCGCCTGTGCCCGAGCCCACACACTGGTTGACCGTCGGGGCAGTCAGGGGCTGCGCGTTCGACGTACCACGCTCGATGTTGTTGACCACGTTGACGTAGCACCTGATCGCGTGGCCCGCGTCGTTGTCCGAGCCGTTGCACTGCCGGATGACGGTGACCAGGCTGACCGAGTCGGTGACGAACGTGCCGTTCGGGGTTGAGCACGGGCCCAGGGTGCACAGTCGCGTCACCGTCGTCCTGGAGCGGGTGGACGTGCCGCTGATGGTGTTGACCACGGTCACCGTGCAATTCAGCGCGGTCGTGGCTCCGGCGGTTCCAGGAACGTGGACGTTGCACTGGTCGATCGCCCTGGTCGAGGCCTGGGCGGCGGTCGGCAGCGCCAGCCCCGCGAGGGAGAACCCTCCGGTGAGCATGATCAGGGCCGCCAGCAGGCTGCGCCAGACGGGTCGGGAGGCCGAGACCGGAGCCGGGATCGTGACGGTTCTCATGTGTTGCCAACCTTGGGAGAGGAGATTCGAAACCGAGCTGAACAACCGGCCAGGAGCCGGACCGGACGAACGGGCTGAGCCCGGCGGGAGCGCGGGCAGGAGCCCAGCCAGATGACCGGGCAGTATTGAAGCCAGGCGGGCATACGATAACCGTTCTCGCTCGCCCGACGAATTCCGTGGATGCAGGTCGCACCCCGCAGAAGCCGCTGAAGCCGCTGAAGCGAGCGCTGCGCCGTTGGCGTGCGGTCCTCTCCCGATCGTCCCGCCTAGGATGGAATCACTATGACGGAGTGGTTGCTGGTCCTTGCCGGCGTGGGGTTGACGATGGGGACCGCCGTCTTCGTGGTGGCGGAGTTCGCTTTCGTGGCTCTGGACAAGACCACGGTCCAGCGGGCCATCGACGCGGGGGACACGGGAGCCAAGCCAGTTATGGCCTCTCTGCGTCAGCTATCGACCCAGCTCTCGGCATCCCAGGTCGGTATCACGCTGACGACGCTGGTTCTCGGCTATCTGGCCGAGCCCTCGATCGGCAAGCTGCTCCGCGCGCCACTGACTGCCGTCGGCGTCCCTGAGTCGGCGGTCCAGCCGGCAGCAACGACAGTCGCCCTGGTCATCGCGACCCTGTTCTCCATGCTCTTCGGCGAGCTGCTGCCTCAGTACCTCGGCATCTCCGCACCACTGCGATCAGCCAAGCTCGTGGCCCTGCCTGTCCGCTTCTTCTCGGTGGTCACCAAGCCCCTGATCATCGTGCTGAACGGCTCGGCGAACCTGGTGCTGAAGGCATTTGGGATCACCCCGCGCGAGGGCCTCTCCGCCGCCCGAACCCCGCAGGAGCTCGCCTCGCTGCTGCGTCGTTCCGCCGAAGCCGGCACCCTGGACAAGGGCACCGCTCGACTGGTGACCCGGTCGCTTGACTTCGGTGATCGCACCGCCGCCGACGTCATGACGCCACGGGTCCGCTGCACCTCGATCGAACGAACCGCCGCATCCGAGGACGTCGTGAGGCTTGCCCGGAGCACGGGCCACTCGCGCTTCCCGGTCACCGGCGATGACTGGGATGACGTGGACGGCGTGGTTCACGTCAAGCGCGCCATCGCCGTTCCTCACGATCGCCGCGAGGACGTGCCGGTGTCGGCACTGATGGTGGACGCGTTGATGGTCCCGGAGACGATCCGGCTTGACCCGTTGCTGCTGATGCTGCGCGGGGCCCGGCACCAGATCGCCGTGGTCGTTGACGAGTATGGCGGGACGTCAGGCATCGTCACCCTCGAGGACGTCATTGAGGAGATCGTGGGCGAGGTCAGCGATGAGCACGATCGGACCCGCACCACAGGACGGATCAGCACCGACGGGTCCTGGACCGTGCCGGGCCTCTGGCGCCCCGACGAGGTGCGAGACCGGCTGTCTGCCCCGGTTCCGGACGGACCGGCATACGAGACGATCGGCGGTTATGTCATGGCATGCCTGGGCCGGGTGCCAGCGGTCGGCGACCAGGTCGTCGTGAAGGGCTGGAGCCTGCAGGTCACTGCCATGGACGGCCGCCGCGTTGACCGGCTTCGGCTCACTCCGCTTCCGGAGCAGCCGGGCGACGGCTTGGCCGGGCGGGACGACGGCAGGCACGGGGGCGAGCCCGAGTGAGTCACGCAGCCGCTTTGTGGCTCTCGGCCTTCTTGTTGCTGGGCAACGCGTTCTTCGTCGGAGCCGAGTTCGCGGTGATGACAGCCCGGCGCTCCAGGCTTGAGCCGCTTGCTGAGGCGGGAAGCAAACGCGCAAAGGTCAGTCTCGTGGCGCTCGGCCAGGTGGCGTCCCTGCTGGCAACCGCGCAGCTCGGGATCACCCTCTGCTCAGTGGGCCTTGGAGCGGTGGCAGAGGAGGCACTGCACCAGATGATTTCGCCCGTGTTGCTCGGTCGCGGCCTCTCGGAACCAATCAGCCGGGCTATCGCGCTGGGGCTCGCTCTGCTGATCGTGGCCTATCTGCACGTCGTGATCGGCGAGATGATCCCCAAGAACCTCGCCATCGCCGGCCCCCTCCAGGCGGTCCTGCTGCTGGCACCTGCGCTGCTGTTCATCAGCAGAACACTGAGGCCAGTGATCCAGTTGATGGAGGGTCTGGCCAAGGCGATGGTCCGGGCTCTGGGAATCGAGCCGAAGGACGAGCTGACGTCGGCCTTCACCGCTGACGAGGTGCAGCTCATCGTCGCCGAGAGCCACCGTGAGGGCCTGATCGAGTCCGACCGCCATGGCTTGGCGCGGCGGGCGCTCGAGTTCAGCGACAGGGTAGCCGGAGACGTCGCCGTGCCGCTCAGCTCGCTCGTGACCCTGTCCTTCGGCGCGACCCCGGATGACGTCGAGCGTCTCGTGGCCAAGTGCGGCTTCTCCCGCTTTGTCATCACTGACTCGGCGGGCGAGGTCGCAGGCTATCTGCACCTGAAGGACATCCTGTATGCCGACGAGGCTCAGCGCCGTGCGCCGGTGCCACTCAAGAGGGTCCGAAGCCTGGCTACCGTGCGCTCTGACGACGAGGTCGAGGATGTGCTGGCCACGATGCAGCTCACCGGAGCCCACCTCGCCCGAGTCGTGGGTCCCGAGGGCAGCGTCAACGGCGTGGTCTTCCTCGAGGACGTTCTGGAGGAGCTTGTCGGAGAGGTCACCGACTCCGATCGACGCTGAGCTCTGGTCCTCTCCGGTGACCCAGTCCGGTGAGGTCGCACCAACTGACCGAACCGGGGCCGTTCTGGCTGGTGCCAGGTGGTGGTCAGGCGGGTGGGGAGCCCGGGTGGGGGCCAAGGCCGATCAGCTGTTGAGCCAGGGGGAGGAGTTTTTCCGAGTCCGTCTTGAGCAGGAACGCGTCGATGGACGGCTCCTGGTCGGCGCGAGCCTGCAGCGCGGCATGAGCCGTGAACATGATGATCTTTGCCTCCGGAGCCCGCTCCTTGAGCAGCGGCGCGGCGGCGAGGCCTGGTAGCGGTCCGGCCAGGCCGTGATCCAGCACGATGATCCCCGGCCCTGACGTTGGCGGCTTCTCCAGGGCCTCTTCGGCGGACTCGGCCACGTAGGGGATGCTGAAGCGCGGATCCATGGCAAAGATTGCCTCTACGAGGAACTGGACGTCCGGGTCGTCCTCGATGACGACGAGGATCTTCGCGGAGCCAGCCGGGCCAGAACCGCCCTGCTCGCCTGCTCTCGAATCAGCACCTGCCATCAGGATCGACCCTCACCCTCGAAACCGCATCGCTGTGCAATTAGGTAACCGGCTCTCATTTTCTCATTGTCGCCAATGGCTCTGCCTGGCGCTCAAAACCGCATCGCTGTGCACAATGTCACCCGGCATCACAGCAGCGAGAGCATGTTGGTCAGCTGCTGGGCCAGAGGGAGCAGCTCACCTGTATCGGTCTTGAGCAGGAACGCGTCGATGGCGGGCTGATCGACAACTCGGGCCCGGACGTCGGCATGAGCCGTGAAAAGGATGATCTTTGCCTTGGGAGCCACCTCTTTGAAGTGGGGGACGGCTTCGACACCCCTCAGCTTCCCGGCCAGGCGGTCATCAAGCACGATGATCTCCGGGGGCGCCGTGCGGGCAATTTCAACGGCCTCCTCCGCCGACGCGGCCAGCCCAGCCACAGCGAAGCGAGGATCCATGGAGAAGATGGTCGCGATGAGCGACTGGATGTCCGGGTCGTCCTCGACGATGACGACGGATTTCATCGTTGTGGCCTTTCATCTGTAGGCGTGACTCACGATCTGTGCCGCGTGATCGGGAAACTGCCGACTCAGGATCAGTCTGGGGTGCCTCAGGATCTGGGTGGAATGACTCAGGATCTGTGGCGCGACACCCCCCTGTCAATGGGAAGGGTGACGACGAAACACGTACCCTGCGGAACATTGCGCTGGTGGTGAGCCTGACCTCCGTTGGCCTCTGCCAGCCCACGCACGATCGACAGCCCCAGGCCCGTGCCCTTCTGCTGCCTGGTGCTCGGGATGTCGGCGCGGGCGAACTTGCCGAACAGCTTTGTCTCGAACTCGGGCGGCACGCCGGGTCCATGGTCGATCACTCGAATCTCGGCCATGTGGCCTAGTCGGACCGCTTCGACCTGCACGGGTGGCTCCCCATACCTGAAGGCGTTCTGCAGGAGGTTGTCGATGATGCGCCCCAGGTGAACGGGGTCAGCCCACAGGACCAGATCCGGCGAGCAGGACACCTCCACGCCCGGGGTGTCCTCGCCGCCGGCCAAGAGGCACTGGTCGATGGCATCCGAGAGGACGACCCGATCGGGCTGGGTGTTCAGCACGCCGCCCTCGATGCTCGACAGGGTGAGCAGGTCATTCACCAGCCCGGTCAGCTTGTGGGACTGACGGTCGATGGTCGTGGCAAACTGCAGCCGCTTCTCGTCGCTGAGAGTCGTCCAGTTCTTGGTGAGGAGCGTGGAGAAGCCAACCATCGAGGCGAGCGGTGAGCGAAGATCATGCGCGGCGGTGGCGATGAAGCTCCTCATCGCCTCGTTGACCTCTCGCAGCTCGAGGTTGGTCCTGTCGACAATTCGCCGCTCGGACTCCAGGTCGTCCAGCATGTTGATCAGGGCACGCTGGGTGGACTCGAGGCGGCTCTTCTCGGTGTCGAGGTCCTCGAGCATGTTGAGCAGGGCCCGCCGACCATCTCTCTGCCTCTGCTGCTCGTCGCCGACGTCCTCCAGGATGTTGAGGACAGCTCTCACGTAGCTCGAGTCGCCGGGACCGTCGCCGGTTCCGTCGGATGCGCCCTCAACCTGACCCGGGATCGCCTCGATGTCGGTCATCGGGTCCCTTCGGTCGGGCCGTACTTTCTGAGATACTCGATCTCCTTCTTCAGCTCGATCATCTTGATCTCACGTCCGACCGTCAGTCGCTGGAACCGCTCGAGCTCTGCCAGGCGGTCCAGCTCCCTGGCTTGCTGACGAGCCGCTTCTCGCTGCGCCTCCATCTGCTTTGTGACGTCGCGGGCAGAGGCGAACACGCCGAGGACGTTTCTGGCGGCGTCGCGGTAGACCGAGGCGTTGTACAGGACGTCGGTGCGGGTCTCCTCGCCGTTGTGGTGTCTCAAGGTCAGCGGATAGTCGGTGATGAAGCCCTTCTCGAACACCTTCTGGTAGATCGCCTCCGCCTTCTCGGGGTCGGTGAAGTAGCCCGAGAAGGACGTCCCGATGAGCTGCTCGCGGGGGACCCCGGTGAGCTTGACCGTGGCAGCGTTGGTATCGGTGATCTTGCCTTCCGGGCTGATCGTCACCATGGGATCCAGAGCGGCTTCGATCAGGCTGCGCGCATAGTCGGCGCCCTTCTTCAGCTCGCTCACATCGCGGGCCGCGGCGAACACCCCGATCACGTCCCCCAGGCTGTCGTGGAAGACCGAGGCGTTGTACATGACCTCGGTGTAGGTGTCGCCGCCGTCGCGGTGGCGAAGGGTCAGCGGGTAGTCAGAGATGGAGCCGGTCTCGAGCACCTTCTGGTAGATCGCCTCCGCCTTCTCGGGATTGGTGAAGTATCTGGAGAAGGACGTCCCGATGAGCTTGTCGCGGGGGACCCCGGTGAGCTTGACGGTTGCCTCGTTGGTATCGGTGATCAAACCCTCGGCGCTGATCGAGACCATCGAGTCAAGGCTCGCCTCGATCATCGAGCGGGCGAGCTCGGCGGCTTGCCTTTGTGAGGTCATGTCGCGGGCGATCGTGGACGCGCCAATGATCTGTCCGTCGGCGTTCCGAGTCGGTGAGACGGTTGCCGAGATCGGGATAAGCCTTCCGTCTTTTCCGACACAGTCGGTCTCGATCCTCACGACGGGCCGGCCGGCCTTGATCTTGGCGAGAACTGCGGGAATCTCGTTCTCCTGGCCCTGCGGAACGATGATGGCGGCCGACCTGCCGATGGCCTCTTCGCTGGAGTAGCCGAACATCCTCTCGGCGCCAGGGTTCCAGGTCGTGATGATGCCGTCGAGTGTTCCGCTGATGATTGCCTCGTCCGACTGCTCGACGATCGCGGCCAGCCGCTGAGCGGACTCCAGCGCCTGTCTCTGTTGGTCCTCGAACGTCTCTTCCTGCGAAGACATCTGGTCCCCTTCGAGGTTTTCATCACTCGAAACCGTAGAAGCTCAGCACCCGAAAGCGTCGTAACCCAGCTCGTGTGAGGAATTCTACGCCGGAATCGACCACCAGTGCAGGGTTGCCTGATCTGGTGCCCCCGGCAGGATTCGAACCTGCGCTTCCGCCTCCGGAGGGCGGCGCTCTATCCCCTGAGCTACGGGGGCCAATAGCCACGGTCAATTCAGAATCTTCCGTAGTTTGACGCGCCGCTGAGGCTAGCAGCCTAATGTTGTCAGTATGGAATGGGGCGGTTCCACCGAGGCCGACAGCGTGCCTGCCCGTGGGCCCAGCCCGGTGCCGACGGGCGAGCGGGGCTACCGTCCAGGCGGTGAGCGGGGACGCATTCTGGTCTGCGACGACACCGAGCAGATCCGCCGGCTCATCCGCCTCAACCTCGAGCTCGAGGGCTACGAGGTGGTGGAGGCTGAGGACGGTCCCGCGGCCATGGCGATCCTTGAGGACCTCACCCAGCCCCTGCCGGACGTCATCACCCTGGATGTCGTCATGCCCCGGGGGGACGGATGGTGGATGGTGTCCGCGATCCGGGCCGATCCCAGGCTGGCGGACATCCCGATCGTCATGGTCACGGCGTCGGCCCAGGACAGCGATCGTGCCCACGCCGTCCGGGCCGCCGTGGATGGCTTCGTCACCAAGCCGTTCGACCCGCAAGAGCTGCTCACCAGGGTTGAGACCCTCGTCGCCGCCCACCGCCCCTGAGCGCCTGGCTGGATCGGTCCGGGCTCGGGGCCCGGCCGACACGCGCCGGTCTCTAGCTAGAATCTCGGGGTGACCCCCGAACAGCTCGCACTCGCCATCCGTAACGCCCTCAACGACGCCGTTGCCGCGGGCGAGCTTGCGGTGGACGTGCCCGATGAGGTTCGGGTGGAACGGCCCAGGAACCGCGAGCACGGGGACTGGTCGACGAACATCTCGTTGCAGCTGGCAAAGGGCGCCGGTATCCCGCCCCGCGAGGTCGCGACCCGCCTGGCCACCCGTCTGCTCAGGCTCGATGGAGTCAAGGCCGTCGACGTGGCGGGGCCGGGCTTCCTGAACATCACGGTCGATGCGGCCTCTGCGGGTGAGATTGCACGCACGATCGTGCAGACCGGCCCGACCTACGGGAACAACGACTCCGAGGCCGGCCATCTCATCAACCTGGAGTTCGTCTCGTCCAACCCCACCGGCCCGATCCACCTCGGTGGCACGAGGTGGGCCGCGGTTGGCGACGCGCTTGCCCGGATCCTGCAGGCTTCCGGCGCCGACGTGACCCGGGAGTACTACTTCAACGACAACGGTGCCCAGATCGACAGGTTCGCGCGCTCGCTGCTGGCCGCCGCCAAGGGTGATCCCGCACCGGAGGACGGCTATGCCGGCGCCTACGTCAACGACATCGTCACTGAGGTCATGGATCGTGAGCCGGGCATCCTGGATCTGCCCGATCCGGCGGCGCGGGAACGCTTCCGGGTGCTCGGCGTCGACCTGATGTTCACCGAGATCAAGAAGACCCTGCACGACTTCGGCGTCGAGTTCGACGTCTACTTCCACGAGAACTCCCTGCACGAGTCCGGTGCCGTCGATCGTGCCATCGCCCGGCTGACCGAGTTGGGCGTGATGTACGAGAAGGACGGCGCCATCTGGCTGCGCACCACCGACTACGGCGACGACAAGGACCGGGTCGTCATCAAGTCCGACGGTCAGCCGGCCTACATCTCCAGTGATCTTGCCTACTACCTGGACAAGCGCGAGCGCGGCTTCGACAGGGTGTTCATCATGCTTGGCGCCGACCACCACGGCTACGTCTCGCGGATGATGGCGATGTGCGCTGCTTTCGGCGACGTCCCGCACGAGAACCTCGAGATCCTCATCGGGCAGATGGTCAACCTGATCCAGGACGGCAACCCGGTGCGGATGAGCAAGCGTGCCGGGACGATCGTGGTGCTCGAGGACCTTGTCGAGGCGGTGGGGGTGGATGCCGCCCGCTACGCGCTGACGCGGTCCTCGACCGACTCCATGATCGACATCGACCTGGACCTGCTGCGCAAGCACACCAACGAGAACCCGGTCTACTACGTCCAGTACGCCCACGCCCGGACCTGCAACGTCACCCGGCTCGCCGGCGAGGACGGGGTGCACCTCGCGGACGGGTTCGACCCCTCGCTGCTCACCCACGACTCCGAGTCGGCGCTTCTGGCCATACTGGGGGACTTCCCCCGGACCGTCGCGCAGGCCGCGAGTCTGCGCGAGCCGCACCGGGTGCCGCGCTACCTCGAGGAGCTGGCCGGTCGCTATCACAAGTGGTACGACGACTGCAGGGTCCGCCCTCGTGAGGCCGGCGAGGAGATCACCGACCTGCATCGCACCCGGCTATGGCTCAACGAGGCCACCCGGGTCGTCCTTGCCAACGGCCTCGGCCTGCTCGGCGTCTCTTCCCCGGAGCGGCTCTGATGCGGGCTCACGAGGCGGGCGCAATGCATGGGGAGGGCGGACGCAGCGAACACAGGGGGCCTTCATGGCTGAGCACGCCGCGAGACGTGAACGCGCTGGTCCCACAGCTGTGGGCTCGCTCCGTCCGGCGCTCGCAAGAAGGTGCGCTGAGCGTTGCCGGGGTGGACGTCCGCGATCTCGCGCGAGAGTTCGGCACCCCGGCATACGTCCTGGACGAGGATGACTTCCGCTGGCGGGCACGGGAGTTCAGGGCGGCTTTCGACGAGGTGTTCCGGGATCTCTGCGGCGGCGCCGACGTGTACTACGCGGCCAAGGCGTTCCTGTGCACGGCCGTGGCGCGGTGGATCCACCAGGACGGCCTGCACATGGACGTCTGCTCGGGAGGCGAGCTGGCTGTCGCGATCCGCGCCGGCCTGCCGGGGAAGATGATCGGGGTTCACGGCAACAACAAGAGCGTCGCCGAGATCGAGGCTGCGCTCAGTCACGGGGTCAGCCGCATCGTGGTCGATTCTTTCGAGGAGATCGAGCGGGTGGCCGCGGCCGCGGGCCGACTCGGTGTGCTGGCACCGGTCATGGTCCGGGTCACCGTGGGCGTCGAGGCGCACACCCACGAGTACATCGCCACCGCCCACGAGGACCAGAAATTTGGTTTCAGCCTGGCCGGAGGACAGGCGGCCCAGGCGGTTCGTCGCATCCTGAGCCACTCGGAGAGCCTGTCCCTGCTCGGTCTCCACTCCCACATCGGCAGTCAGATCTTCGACACCAGCGGCTTCGAGGTGGCGGCCCACCGGGTCCTCGGGCTGCACATGGAGGTTGCCCGGGAACATGGCATCCGGCTGCCGGAGCTTGGCCTCGGTGGTGGCTTCGGCATCGCCTACACGACGCAGCACGACCCGATGTCCCCGCGCGACCTTGCCACCGGCATGGCGCGGATCGTCGAGCGGGCCTGTCAGGCGGAAGGGGTGCCGGTCCCGAGGATCTCGGTCGAGCCCGGGCGTGCCATCGCCGGATCCTCGACCTTCACGCTCTATGAGGTGGGCACCGTCAAGGAGGTGCTCCTGGACGGTGACGCCTCGCGCACCTACGTCGCGGTCGACGGCGGGATGAGCGACAACATCCGCCCGGCGCTCTATGACGCCGATTTCTCCTGCACGATCGCCGGCCGGGTCAGTCAGGCTCCTCCCACGCTGGCACGCGTGGTCGGCAAACACTGCGAGAGCGGCGATATCCTTGTCAAGGACGAGTTCCTGCCCTCTGATGTACGGGCGGGAGATCTGTTGGCCATTCCCGTGACGGGCGCTTACTGCCGGAGCCTGTCCAGCCAGTACAACCACACCCCACGGCCGCCTGTGGTTGCCGTTGCGGGGGGTGTGGCGCGTGAGATCGTGCGGCGCGAGACGATCGAGGACCTCCTGGCGCTTGACGTGGACTGACCAGATGCCGGAACGACCGGTGTCCACGGGGTGGACGACCGGCAGGATGAACACGAGTGTCCGGAACTGACGGGACCAAGGGAGCGATCGTGAGCCAGAGCGACAGGACCGTTGAACAGAAGCAGACACCGCCATTGCGGATAGCCCTGCTCGGATGCGGCGTCGTCGGTTCGGCCGTGGCGCGGCTGCTGACCGAGAGTGCGGGGGATCTGGAGGCTCGGGTCGGCCGATCCCTGGAGATCGTCGGGGTCGCCGTCCGACGCCCTGACAAAGACCGTTCGGAGACCGGCGTGGACGCCTCGTTGTTCACCACGGACGCGCACGAGCTGGTGACCAGGGCCGACGTCGTCATCGAGGTCATCGGGGGCATCGAGCCTGCGCGCACCCTGATCCTGGCAGCCATGAAGCATGGTGCAAGCGTCGTCACCGCCAACAAGTCCCTGCTTGCCGAGGACGGGCCGCGCCTCTACCAGGCCGCCCAGGACTGCGACGTCGACATCTACTACGAGGCGTCGGTAGCCGGCGCCATCCCCCTGTTACGTCCCCTGCGTGAGTCGCTGGTCGGCGATGACGTCCATCGCATCCTCGGCATCGTCAACGGCACCACCAACTACGTGCTGGACAAGATGGACACGACCGGAGCCGGGTTCGCGGATGCCGTCGAGCAGGCGCAGGCCCTGGGCTATGCGGAGGCAGACCCGACAGCCGACATCGAGGGCTTCGACGCGGCTGCCAAGGCCGCGATCCTGGCGTCGCTCGCGTTCCACACCCGCGTCGGCGCCAAGGACGTCTATCGCGAGGGCATCACCGATGTCAGCGTTGCCGATATCAAGGCCGCGCACGAGATGGACTGCGTCGTCAAGCTCCTGGCCATCTGCGAGCGCATCAAGGGTGATGAGAGCAAGGGCGCAGGGTTGGGCGGCGGCGACAGCTCGAAGGGGGCCGACGGCTCGAGGGGCGGCATCTCGGTGCGCGTCCATCCGGCGATGATCCCGCGCTCGCACCCGCTGGCCGGGGTCCGTGAAGCCTTCAACGCCGTCTTCGTGGAGGCGGAGTCGGCCGGCTCGCTCATGTTCTACGGCCAGGGGGCCGGAGGGGACCCGACCGCCTCGGCCATCTTGGGCGACGTCGTCGCGGTGGCCCGGCACAAGGTCGTCGGCGGTCGCGGGCCGGGTGAGTCGACATACCAGGACCTGCCCATCCTGGCGATGGGCCAGGCCAGGACGCGCTATCACATCAGACTCGACGTGGCAGACCGCCCGGGTGTGCTCGCCCAGGTCGCCCTCGCCTTCGCCGACCATGACGTGTCCATCGAAACCGTTCGACAGCAACCCCTTTCACCAGATCCAGCGGACCCGGACCAAGGGCGCGCGAGCCTCGTCGTGGTCACCCACTCTGCATCTGATGCTGCACTGTCCTCAACGGTCGATGCTTTGGCCGCCCTGTCCACCGTGCGTGGTGTCACCTCGGTGATGCGCGTCGAAGGTGAGTGAGATGACCCAGGCAAGCCCCCACACCAGCGCCCCCACAAGCGTCCACACGGGGGCTCACCTGTGGCGCGGTGTGATCCAGGAGTATGCCGACCGGCTGCCCTCGCTCGCCGGCGCCCCGATCATCACGCTGGGGGAGGGCGGGACCCCGCTGATCCGGGCTGCCCACCTCAGCGCGCTCGTCGGCGCCGAGGTCTACGTCAAGTACGAGGGCGTCAACCCGACGGGGTCCTTCAAGGACCGGGGCATGACCACCGCGATATCGGTGGCCGCCCGTCATGGCGCCAAGGCCGTGATCTGCGCCTCGACCGGCAACACGAGTGCTTCGGCTGCCGCCTATGCCACCAAGGCTGGTATGACGTGCGGCGTGCTCGTGCCGGACGGCAAGATCGCGATGGGCAAGCTGAGCCAGGCCATTGCCCACGGTGCCACCCTGCTTCAGGTGGACGGCAACTTCGACGACTGCCTGACCCTGGCCCGCAAGCTGGCCGAGGCGTACCCCGTCGAGCTCGTCAACTCCGTCAACCCGGCCCGGATAGAGGGCCAGAAGACCGCGGCCTTCGAGATCGTCGACGTGCTGGGAGACGCGCCCGATATCCACTGCCTGCCGGTCGGGAACGCCGGCAACATCACGGCCTACTGGCGCGGCTACCGGGAGTACCACCGCGAGAGTGAACAGCCGGGTCCCGCAACCCGGCTGCCAAGGATGTGGGGCTTCCAGGCCGAGGGCGCGGCCCCCATCGTCAAGGGTCACCCGATCGACCATCCCGAGACCATTGCCACGGCTATCCGGATCGGCAACCCCGCGTCATGGCGGCAGGCTGAAGAGGCACGTGACGAGTCGCGCGGTCGGATCGATGCCGTCTCGGATGCCCAGATCCTGGCGGCGCACCGGCTCCTGTCCTCAAAGGAGGGGATCTTCGTCGAGCCGGCCTCCGCAGCCAGCGTCGCCGGACTGCTCGCCGCGCATGCCGCTGGTCTGGTGCCGGCTGGTGCGCGCATCGTCTGCACGGTGACGGGTCACGGGCTCAAGGACCCTGCGTGGGCGCTCAAGAACGCGCAGGGTGTCGAGATCATCCCGACCCGGGTGCCGGTCGACGCCTTCACCGCTGCCACCTCGCTCGGGCTCGAGGGCTGAAGGACGTGCGCAGTCTCGTGAACCTGGTCCACGGGTCGTCCGTTCGGGTCCGGGTCCCCGCCAGCAGCGCCAACATCGGCCCCGGGTTCGACTCCATCGGGCTCGCACTGGGAATCTGGGACGAGTGTGTCGTGACCGTCAGCGCCGAGCCCGGCCTGCGCATCGACGTCGGGGGTGAGGGTGCGGGGGAGGTCCCTCATGGCGAGCTGAACCTCATCTACCGGTCGATGGTCCAGGCCTGGAAACGGCTGAACGTCCAGACCCCCGAAGGTCTGCACCTCAGCAGCCGCAACGCCGTTCCGCAATGCCGCGGCCTGGGCTCATCCGCGACCTCGATCGTGGCCGGGGTCGTCGCTGCGCAGGGGTTGTGTGACATCGCGACCGGGTCCGACTCAGCTGCTGAGCATCACGGCGGTTTCGACCACAGGTTCACCAACGACCTGGCCGCCGCCCTGGAGGGTCACCCCGACAACTCCTCCGCGAGCGTCTTCGGCGGGATGACGTTGTCGTGGACCGACGACGTCGAGCCGGGCCAGGTCCATACCGTCCCGCTCGAGGTGAACCCGGACGTCATACCCCTGGTGTTCGTGCCGGCCGCGAAGCTGTCCACGGCGTCCGCGCGTGCGGTCCTGCCCGCTCAGGTGCCGCATGCCAGCGCTGCCAGCAACGCCGGACGGGCCGCCCTGCTCGTCGAGGCCATCACCCGCCGACCTGAGGTGTTGCTTGCGGCCACCCGTGACTGGCTGCACCAGGAACAACGACGTCCCGCTTTCCCGGACTCCATGTCCCTGCTCGACCTCCTGCGGGCCGGCGGACACGCGGCCGTCATCTCCGGCGCCGGACCCAGCGTGCTGGTGCTGTCGACTCCGGCGCAGCTCGAGGACGCGCGGGCTCAGGGCGACCAGTCAGTCTGGAGGGTGCTCGAACCTGGAGTCGCTGTCGCCGGTGCCAGCCTGGAGAGGACCCCCGCCTGAGCAAGGGCGACACGACAGCTGGGGCGCGGGAGCCCAAGAGGGCGCGAACGGTGTTATATTGGCGATGCACCCCGGTAGTCACCGGCGATCGTGTTCGATCTAGGGGATCACCGCAGGTGCGTCAACCACCACTCAAGTGCATCGTCTTGATGCACGCGGCGTCGTCATGCCGCTCGGTGGTTTCCCACACGTCAGGGTCGCCCACATACGGGCTCGCCTGACACCACATCCCCGGTCCGGCACTCTGCGTGGACCGAATACGAGGGGAAAGGTCCTTCGTGACAAACACCACCTATCTCGCCAGTGTGCCCACCGGCGGCGACGAGCCTGTCAAGCGGGCCGGCGGCCTCAGCACGATGAAGCTGGCTGAGCTCCAGAGCCTTGCCGGCTCGCTAGGCCTGACTGGTACCGCCAAGATGCGCAAGAGTGACCTCGTCACCGCGATCAGGGGCCGACAGTCAGGTGCGCGAGCACAGGCTGACTCTGCGCAGCCCGCCTCGTCGCCGGCATCGCCGGCCGTCGTATCTCCGGCCGGTTCGACGAATCACCGCCCCGGCTCGCCCGACACGACCTCGGCCCCGGCTCAGGCCGCGCTCGCCGCCCCACCCACATCCCCTGCTGAGCATGCGCCCGCCGCCAAGGAGCGCCCGGCTCGTTCATCTCGTCGCTCACAGCGTCCGGCCGGGATCTCACCGGACGAGAGCGCCCCTGCGGTGGCTGCTGACCAGGTTCCGTCAGTCGCCACTACGCCGCAGGACGCTCCGCCGCAGGACAAGGCCGACAATGACGGCGGTTCATCGCGTCGCAACCGTGGTCAGAACGACAACCGTGGCCAGGGTGACAACCGTGGCCAGGGTGACAACCGTGGCCAGGGTGACAACCGTGGCCAGAGCGACAACCGTGATCAGGGTGACAACCGTGGCCAGAACGACAACCGCGGTCAGGGTGACAACCGCGGTCAGGGTGACAACCGCGGTCAGGGTGACAACCGTGGCCAGAACGACAACCGTGGCCAGAACGACAACCGTGGCCAGGGGGATCGCCAGCAAGGTGGTCGTCAGAACAACCGTGGTCAGGGTGGTCAGAACGACAACCGCAACCGCTATGACCAGGATGAGGACTCGCCCGGTGGTCGCCGCCGGAACCGTCAGCGCAGCCGCGACCGCAAGCGTCGTGGCGGCCCGGGCGAGAGCTCCGGTGGCCAGGGCCAGAGCGAGAACGTCGAGGTCATTCAGGAGGACGACGTCCTCGTGCCCGTGGCCGGCATCCTCGAGGTGCTCGACAACTACGCGTTCCTGCGCACCAGCGGCTACCTGCCCGGTGAGAACGACGTCTACGTGCCCCTGGGCATCGTCAAGAAGAACGACCTGCGCAAGGGCGACGCGGTCACCGGTGCGGTCCGGGCTTTGCGAGAGGGCGAGCAGATCCCTGCCCGCCAGAAGTTCAACGCGCTGGTTCGCCTGGACACCATCAACGGGCTGACTCCGGAGCAGTCGCTGAACCGTGTCCACTTCGCCAAGCTCACCCCGCTCTACCCGCAGGAGCGTCTGCGCCTGGAGACGGAGTCGAACATTCTCTCGACCCGCCTGATCGACCTCATCGCCCCGATCGGCAAGGGACAGCGCGGCCTGATCGTCAGCCCGGCCAAGGCCGGCAAGACGCT
>JBDTWH010000134.1:0-4820 GCA_040006795.1 Actinomycetota bacterium
CTTGAACCCTGGACCGACGGATTATGAGTCCGCTGCTCTAACCAGCTGAGCTACTGCCCCTCATGTGGTCGCCTGCTGGTCAGAGACCTGCAGGCGACCACTAAGCGATAAGTGGGGGAGGGGTCATGCCCTTTTCCTGCCCTATCACTGCAAATCTTGCCCTCTCGGCGGCCTGGTCGATCACCTTCTCAACCGCTGTCAAGCGCTCCACTATCCCACCCTCTACCCGGGTCGCTATAACCCGGATCTCTGGAACGTCAAGTGGTCTCATGTAATGACGGGTTGTCGTCACTCCGTCCGACGTGTGACCTAGGTGGGCGCGCGCTTCGGGCATCGTCACTCCGGCAGCAGCGAGCATGCCCGCGCACACCGCACGGAGGTCTCTCAGCTGCATCCCGCCGGGCCATTCAGCTCGCGCATCATCGGGCCCCAGACCGGCAGCGGCCCGTACTCGGCCCCACGGCTTCACCGGCGGTAACGCCACTAGGTGACCGCGACCACCCGATTTCGGAGGTTCCAACACCCAGCCCTTGGACACCCGGTCAGTGACCAGGACCTCGCCAACCCACACACCGGCAGGACGGACGGACGCCACGGTCAGGGACAGGACCTCCTCCGGGCGGAGGCCGCCGAACAGCAGTGTTCGGACCAGGGCCGCGAATTCGAATGCGGTCATTGAGTAGGGGGCGCCCCCATTCCCCTGCGGAGGGTAGGCGTCCACGACGTGCGTGATCGCAGCGAACGATTCGAGGCTTGATGGCAGAAAGGGTTCCCTGTGACGGTGATTGAGTGACCGGTTAGTGTCGGCCGATCGTGTGAAGATCCAACTCTTCGTTTGGGCTTCGGCGATGTGTGCATGGCACGCCTCGGTCAGTTTGGGCACACTGCGCCTGCGCGCGACTTCCCGTAACCCGGACGGGGACCGCCGTGTCGGGATCGTCTCCCGCGCCTCCCAGGCCGCCTCAGCACGACGCAACGCCCGGAGGGCATCGGCTTTGGACGGGTAAATCCCGATTGCTTCGCGTTCATCTGACGTTGACGCGGCAGCCGGGATGCGTGCTTGATACCCGGTCTTTAGTCTTCGACCGAACCCCACGCTCCTGCTGTCCTGAGCATGAGCCCGATGGTGACGACGTCACCATGCGCGAACGCGTCGCCAACGGCGTCCACGCCCCACGTCTAAACGGTGCTGCCGGAGACGGCCGAACGCGCGGGGCGCATGCCTTCCCGATCTGTGATCCGTCCGGACGAGCGTTGGCCATCGCGAGCAGTACAGAGCCCGACGAGTCTCATCAGGAAAACCAGCCCACGTCGCTCACGGTGAACAACGGCTACACGGTCCCGGATCTAGCCCATTCAGCCCATGACGCGGCCCGCCCCTCTAACTACGTTGGGTGCTGTCGGAGCATCCGGCGTACGTGTTGGGGGACCCTGGGGGTTGTCGAGTTGAGTGAACATCGGTCGCGCGCAAAGAGAACGGCAACCACGTTTCTGGTCACCGCTACACCACAAGCCGTACCTGACCTGAAATCAGCGCCCCTGTCCATCCTGCTCTCACCCGAAGTCTTTTCTGCTGCGAGCAGCGACGGGATGGCCACCGTGCAGAACATCGCTGCTGTCGGGCTCACCTTTCCCAAGGTTGGTCCCGCAGTGACGGTCCGCGTCGTGGCAGTTGCCGAACCTTGGGCGCCAACCAAACCCTGAACTGTGGCAGGAAACCCGACCATCGCAGCACCGCACAGAATTGAGGAAAGCCGTGAACAGACCCATGCTCAGCAGGGCGATCGCGATCGTCGCGTCCCTCGCCGTCGGTGCGCTGTCCCTGGTTGTGGCCCCGGCCGCTTCAGCGGCCGCGCCGGTGGTGTCGGTGACCGGCCCGTCCTATGAGAATCCCGGCGGTACCGTGAACGCGATCGTCACGGTGGCGAACATCCCTGCAGGGTGGACCATCTCAAAGCTGAGCGCCCGGGTAGGTACAGGCACTTACAACTGTGACCCGTTCACCTGGAAGCACCCCAAGGGGCTGTCCCGGACCTGCGCGGTGACCATGCCGACCCGCGCCGGCTCCTGGCTGATCCGGGCGTCTGTGACGTTGGCCAAGACCGGCCAGCGGTCGAAGATCTACGCGGGCACCATGGCCATCAGAACCGTGGGCGGTCGCACGTACTCGCTGGACGCAGCGCACCGGCTGCTGGTCACCAAGTGCTACAACATGAGCAAGAACGTGTTGCTGACCTTTGATGACGGGTACACCAGCCAGGCGAACCTGGACTCGATCTTGTCCACCCTGAAGACCTCCAACGTGCGCGGACGGTTCTTCCTGCTCGGGTCCTGGGCCAGGACACACCCTGCGATGGTCAAACAGATCAAAGCTGGTGGCCATTACGTGGAAAACCATTCCGACACCCACCCGGCGATGACCTCGATCAGCAGCGCCTTAGTTCTCAAGGAGATTGCACGCGGGGTGCAGCCGAACAGTGCACGAAGACTGTTCCGTCCGCCGTACGGTGCGGGTGTCTTCACCACCCGGTTGTACTCCCTAGCTAAGAGCCAGGGGTACAACGTGTGCTACTGGGGCACGGACACCCAGGACTGGAACAAGGTGAGCTCGTCGGTCATCGTCAGCAAGGTTGTCACCGGCGACTCGAGCACCCCGCCGGTGCGTGCCGGGGGAACCGTCCTGATGCACCTGACGAACACCAACACCCGGTACGCGCTTGCTGGGCTCATCAAATCGGTACGCGCCAAGGGACTGACCTTCGACCGGATCAGGTGACAACAGCCCGGGGGCTGTGACCCGGCCCCGCCGGACTCTCCTGTGTGAAGATCTCCAGCGCTCGCCCCGAGAGGTGGGCGCTGGAGTCACAACGAAAGGAAACACCTGCATGTCCTCACGGTTTTCCACGCGCGTCCTGAGCGTTGTGACCATGTTCACCGCCGCCCTGCTTCCGCTGGGCTTCGTGGCCGTTTCGGCAGCACCGGCAGCGTCGGCTGCCAGCGTCGTGGCCCGGACCGGCTCGAGGGGCTCGACGGTCGTGATCATCCGGAAGGTCCCCCGGACGACCCCGGACGGGATCTAAGGCCCTAAGACGGCCGCTGCGGTCAAGGCGTGGCAGAGATCCCACAAACTGCCGGCCACCGGGGTGGTGGACTCCCTGACCTGGCCGTCATCCCAGTTCGTTGTCCTGGGGACCAACGGGATCGGGTATGTCACCAACGCGTGCCGGCCCAGTCAGGTCGCCTGTGCCCCAAAGGCGTCGCCGACAACCATTCCCAGGAAGGCGGTGGCACCCAGCCCACTGAGTGGTTATGGGGCCAATCGGGAAGCCTGGGACGCAAATCACCAGCAAGCCACTGGCTACGATCCCGGGGCAGCGTTGTTTCTGTGGGTCGCGTAGGACCTCGTACGCCTCGGTGACCATGCCGAACAGGCCACCGTCCTTAAGGAGTTCCCGCCCGGTGCCAGGTTCGGTGTCCAAGACACGGACGAGCCGGAGTGCGTGATCATCGAGGTCCGCAGCCCCCAGGTCGAAGCGATCCTGGATGGCTCCCGACCAGCAGTCGCCTTCTTTACGAGTGCAGATGTAGGCGAGATGTTCGTGCCCAGTCACGTTGACGACGCCACGATGCTCTTGAGTTCAGGAGCCCGGACGACCGATCTTGGTAACTGCTAAGCGCGGGTGTTGGCTACCTGCTGGGTCGGAAGTTCGCTGAGGTCGCCCTTGGGTCGGCCATATGATCTGCTGTGGTGGGGTCCCTCAGCTGAGTCATCGGATCGGTGTGATCATGGGACGGTGGCACGGCGCCCTACACCTGGGCAGTCACCTCAGGCTCGCTGCCCCTCGGTCTGTCGCTCTCGGCTGTGGGCAGGATCAGCGGCACACCCACCAGCGGCGGGTCCGCTGATTTCAGCGTGACCGCCACAGACGCGACGGGCGGCACCTCACACTCAGGTCTGACACTGGCAGTCCTATGGCGAGTTGGGTAACGGTTCCACTACCGACTCTGCTGTGCCGGTCGACGTCGTCGGCCTGGGATAGGCGCCGCAGGGAACACATGTCTGTGGACATTGCGGCAAGCACTCAGTAAGGAACAAGGCGACGCGTGGGTGTTGGCCCGTGCCTAGGAGACCCTCAAGGCCGAGCTTCCGTCGGGAGTGATGATGTGGAGGGCTAGGCCCCAACCTGTCCGGTTCAGGGTTGCGCCCGGCTTGCGCTCTGCCCGCCGAGCCCTAGTCTGCGCACATGACCATGACCGCGGCCGAACACAAAGCCAGCCCCGGCAGCTGGCCAGAGACCATGCCCGTTGGCCCAGACGAGGTTCGCGGCGACGTTGCTCCTCGATCGTGCGGGCCCGATGAAACGGCTTGTCGCTAGGGATGTTCCACCCAAGCATCCAACCAAGGAGCCAGAAAATGTGGGTGCTTCACGGTCTTGTTGCCGCCGTACCTGAACTTGGCGTTACGCCGGTGATGGTCCCGGCAGCAGCCGCCGGAGCCGCGCGGCATCCGTTGGGCCGTTGCGCGTTTGAAGCGCCGCGGCGATGTCGGATAGCGGCAGCGCCCTGACTCCCTCAAACAGCCTCCGGTCGCCCGGCACGTTGGGCCCTGGCGCGCATGAGGACGACCACCGGCAGGTCCCGGTCGGGACTCCCGGGCGCGATGAGCTGGCCGACGCTGAGGTCCTGCAGCACGGCGGCGCCGGTGGTCGTCATGGGTCGGCGCGTCCCAGGTGTGTAGGGGCATCAGGCTGATCATTCATCCGGTTTGTCGAATGCTGGTTCCAGCGGCGGCTGCTCGCCTCCAGAGGAGGAGCGACTGT
>JBDTWH010000135.1:0-6360 GCA_040006795.1 Actinomycetota bacterium
CGGTTGCCGGAGACGAGGGCACCCTGGATTGAGGGGGTGTCACGGTGGTCCCCGCAGACGAAGACTCCCTCGCCCAGGGCCACCGCCGCGCGGGCACGCACCGGTGGGGGCATCACCGGCAGGGCCAGGGGGATGCGGTGCCGGATGATGGTTTGCCACCCGGAGGTGCCGCAGCCATAGATCTCGCCGAGGTGTCGCAGCACGTCGGCTTCGGGCGCGTCGCCGTCTGGTCGATCCAGCAGGCAGGTGGCCTCCACGAGGTGTCGCCCTGGAGGGGCGTATGAAGGGGCGGCAGCGCTGACGACCGAGGTGTTGCACACCGGGCCGCGCGGCAACCGGCCTGCTCGGCGGCCGTCCACGGCTACCAGCGGCAGCTTTGAGGGCGCCTGCGGTGCCTCAAACCACCAGGTCACGAGCCCCTTCATCGCGGGCTCAGGCAGCGGGGTGAGCCCGGCGGCTGTGACCGGGTCCGTCGCGACGACCACGACGCGGGCGCGCCACGTCGACCCGCCGGCCGCCACGGCGACCTCACGGCCACTACAGGCGATCACCGCCTCGACCGGAGCGCCCAGCTGCACCCGTGGCAGCCGTGCCGCAAGCTGTGCGGGGAGGGCGCCCATTCCGTGCTCGGGCAGGCCCGGGCGCCCGAGCACGAACATCCTCACGAGTAGCCTGGCGAAGTTCCCCGAGGACCCGCCGTAGCTGTCGACGAGCACTCCGGCAAGGAAGGGGTCCAGAATCTCCTGCCGTATCCGACCGACCACACCGGCCGCATCCAAGGACTGCGCCAGAGTCATGTCGGGGGCGCGCAGGACAGCGCGCGGGTCAACCAGGACTCGTGCGGTCCAGCGGCCGAGGGCGGCGAGCTCGCCGGGTCGTAGGTAGCCGCTGCGTAGCGTCTGGGGCAGTAGGCGGGGCTCGCGGAACGGGTCAGCCACGACGCGCAGACCGTCGTCTCTTCTGACCATCACCCCCGCGCCGAAGGACTGCAGAGCCAGCGCGTCGAGGTCGACCCAGCGACGGACGGCCGGGTAGGCCGGGTTGAGCACCTGGAAACCGCGGTCGCACTGGAACCCGTTGACGACGTCGGTGCGCACCCTGCCACCGACGACGTCCGAGGCTTCGAGGACGACTACCTCGCGGCCAAGCTCGGTCAGCGCGACGGCGCAGCGCAGCCCGGCCAAGCCGGCGCCGACGACCAGGACGTCAGCGTCCATGGCTGATCGGGGGGTCTGCGGGGCAGTGCTCGCTCACTGCGTCTCCCTGCCTGGTGCGCGTTTGTCCGGCTGCCTGTCCCCGTCAAGGCCGGACAACTCCGCCCGGTGATTCGGTGTTCAGCGCCCATCAGACGGGTATCTAAGGTTTGTCGAAGCGAAATCGTAGGCAGCACGTTGAGGGCTTGTCAAGAGTTGGTCTAATGTTGGTACATTGTGTGACATGGACCACGAGAAAGAGGTCGCCGTGCTGCGGATCGGCGAGCTGAGTCGCCGGGTCGGCGTCAGCGAGCACGTTCTCCGGGCGTGGGAGAGTCGGTATGGGCTGCTGAGGCCTGAGCGCTCGGCTGGCGGCTACCGGTTGTACTCCGTGGACGACCAGAACCGGGTACGTCGGATGCAGGTCCATCTGGCCGGCGGTCTGGCCGCCGCGCAGGCGGCTCAGGCAGCGATCGCCGAGGAAAGCCGGAAGAGCTCCGTCATCGGCGGACGGGCTGGCGGCGAAGGTCCCGACGCGGCGGACCAGGCGGACGTGATCTCCGACTCGGCCGATGCGCTCCGGCAGGCCCTCGACGAGATGGACGAGCCCGCCGCCCAGAAGGTCCTGGACCGGCTGCTCACCGACCTCACCGTGGAGAGCGTGCTGCGCGACGTCGTACTGCCCTATCTGCACGACCTGGGCGAGCGGTGGGAGCACGGCGTGGTCAGCGTCGCCCAGGAGCACTTCGCCAGTCACGTGATCCGGGGGCGGCTGGCCGGCCTGGCCCGCGGCTGGGGAAACGGCAGCGGACCGCGGGCGCTGCTGGCCTGCCCGCCGGACGAACAGCATGACCTGGCCCTGCTCGTCTTCGGAATCGTGCTGAACCGGGGCGGCTGGCGGGTCGAGTTCCTCGGCGCGAACACGCCGATGCAGGACACTCTTCAGGTGACCTCGCAGATCCTGCCCGCAGTTGTCGTGATGACCGCCCACCGGCCAGAGCAATTTGCAGCTGTTGTGCCGGAGCTTTCGGCACTGGCCGCTCTGGCTCCTCTGGTCCTGGCAGGCGCCGGCGCCTCTGAAAAGCTTGCCGAGACGGTCGGCGCTCGTTGTCTTGAGGGTGACCCGGTGACCGCGGCCGAGCGTCTCGCCGGCTCCTGACCAGCGTCATGTAGTTCAGGTGTGACCTGCCTCCGGCGAAGGGGCTCGTGTCGGATGACAGCGACGTGCGAAGCTCGACGCGAAGGCTCAGACTGAGCGCGTCAGGGCGAAGAACTCCTGTCGCGAGCGTGCGTCCTCGCGGATCAGACCGTGCACGGCGGACGTGATGGTCCGCGAGCCCTTGGCTTGCACCCCTCGCAGGGACATGCACATATGCTCGGCCTCGATCACCACGCCGACCCCCCTGGGAGCGAGGTGTTCCTGGAGCCAGTCAGCCACCTGGACAGTCAGGCGTTCCTGCACCTGGAGGTCCCTGGAAAACAGCTCGACGACCCTGGCCAGCTTGGACAGGCCAAGAATGCGTTCGCCAGGCAGGTAGCCGACGTGGGCGACCCCGGTGAACGGCAGCATGTGGTGCTCACACAGGGACTGCACCGGGATGCTCCTGGCCAGCACCAGTCCGTCGTAGCTCTCGTCGTTGGGGAAGGTCGTGAGGTCGAACTCACGCGGCGTGAGCATCTCGGAGAAGGACTCGGCAACCCGACGGGGAGTGTCCGCCAGGTGCGGTGATGACGGGTCGCGGCCGAGGGCCAGCAGCAAGTCGCGCACGGCACGCTCGGCATCCGGCAGGTTGACCTCTGGGCGGCCATGCACGACCCGCAGATGTCGACTTCCTTCCTGAGCGCTGTCCGGCTCTGCGATCTGATACTCAAGCTTGGTAATGCTCATGTCTGATCCCTTCTAGGAACACGATCGGGGCGGGGACGCGGGTTCAGCCGGCGAGGGGTAGGGGGTCGTTCTCTGAGGCGGCGGCCTTGCCGATATTGATCAGGAGTCCGGCCATCACGGCTGCGACGAGCAGGAACCCCGCTCCGACGAGAAAGGCCTGGGTGTAGCCGTGGGTCAGGGCGGCTTTCACCGGCGGCGGGAGCACCCGGTGGGAGGCGAGGTAAGTCGTGGTCGAGGCGGCGGCCACCGTATTCAATAGCGCGATCCCGAGCGACCCGCCGACCTGCTGGCTGGTGTTGATCAACGCGCTGGCCACACCGGCGTCGTGTCCGCCGACCGCGTGCAAGGCCGTGCTGGCGACCGGGATGAACACCAGGGCCAGCCCGACGCTCATCATGACCATGGAGGGCAGCACGTGGGCGGCATACGAGCTGGTCGGGGTAAGCCGGCTCAGCAGGAGCAGCCCCACGGCGGCCAGCAGCAGCCCGGGCACCATGAGCGGGCGTGGCCCGATCTTGGGAAGCAGGTTGGCGGCCACGCCGGCGGTGAGGATGACGCCCGCCGAGAACGGCAGGAACGCGAACCCGGCCTGGATCGGCGAGTACCCCTGAACCACCTGCAGGTACAGGCTCAGGAACAGGAACATCCCGAACAGGCCGACCCCGACGATCAGCTGCACCAGGTAGGAGCCACCCCGGTTGCGCTCCAGCAGCACCCGCATCGGCAGCAGAGGGTGCCTGGTGCGCGTCTCGATCACGAAGAAGCTGACCAGCAGCACCACGGCGAGCCCGAACCATCCCAGCGTCGCCGGGTCGGTCCACCGGCTGGGAGCTCCGGGACCTGCCGGGGCGGCCTGGGTGAAGGCGTACACCAGCGCGATCAGGCCACCGGTGACGGTGACCGCGCCGGGCACGTCGTAGCGGGTGTTCCCGCCGGCCTTGGACTCCTTGAGCTCCCTCAGCGCGCCGACGACCGCCAGCAGCGCGATCGGCACGTTGACCAGCAGGCACCAGCGCCAGGAGGCGTACTCGGTCAGCACCCCGCCCAGCAGCAGCCCGATCGCCGCGCCACCACCGGCGATGGCGCCATAGACACCGAACGCCTTCGCGCGCTCTTTGGGGTCGTGGAACGTGACGGTCAGCAGGCTCAGCGCGGCCGGGACCAGGAAGGCACCGAAGCCGCCCTGCAACGCTCGGGCGGCGAACAGCAGGCCCTGGGAGGGAGCCAGCCCGCCGAGCGCGCTGGCCGCGGCGAAGCCCAGCAGCCCGATAATGAACATGCGTTTGCGCCCGGCATAGTCGGCCACCCGCCCGCCGAGCAGCAGCAGGCCGCCGAAAGCCAGCGTGTAGGCGGTGACGACCCACTGCTGGTTGGCGTCGGAGATCCCCAGGTCGGCCTTGGCCGACGGCAGCGCCAGGTTCACGATCGAGGCATCGAGCACGACCATCAGCTGGGCGATGGCGATGACGCCCAGGGCGTACCAGCGCCTCGGATCCGGCACCAGCCCCCCAGCGTCTGAAGGCGGCGCCCCCGAGTCCACCAGCACCGAATTCGTTGCGTCAACGTCCCCCGAGCCCAGCGTCATGCCGATACACCTTCCGTCTGGTCAATGTTCGTGTAAGGTCTGTCTAACGTCAGTCGAATCCAATAACACCGGCACCGGGGATCGATATTCCCGGGCGGTGTCCGGTCTCGGCCCTGCTGGCTCGTGGTCCGGGACCTTTGGGGACGTAGTGCCAGCTGGCCGCAGGGTTCTGCGAAAGCCCGGCGTCGCCATATTCCGCACCGCGATGCATCGAGGAGGAGAGGTCATGAACATGAACGACAGCACGCCGATGGCCACCGGCGTTACCCAGGAGCGCCTCGCCGGCCTGCGCACGTGGAACCTCGGCCTGACGCTGCTGCACTTCGCCCAGGCCCTGGCGATCGTCCTACTCGCCGGCAGCTTCGCCATCACGGTCACCTCGTCCATCCCCGAAGGACCACCGGGGGCCGCCGTGCCTGCCCCGGCTTCGCTCTTCGAGGTGCCGATCGGAGCGGCCGTTGCGGTCTTCCTCGCCCTGGCAGCCCTCGACCACCTGCTGACCGCGACCGTGTATCGACCCACCTACGAGCGCGACCTGAAACGAGGTATCAACCGGTTCCGGTGGGTCGAGTACTCGTTCAGTGCCACGTTGATGGTCATCCTGATCAGCTTCTACTCGGGCATCACGAGCATCAACGCCGTCATCGCCGTCGCCGGTGCCAACGTCGGGATGATCCTCTTCGGCTGGATCCAGGAGCTGATGAACCCGCCCGGACGCGCGACGACCACGATGCTGCCGTTCTGGTTCGGGACGATCGTCGGCCTCGCCCCGTGGATCTCGATCTGGTTCAACATCTTCGGGTCCGCAACAGTTCCTGGCTTCGTCTACGGAATCGTTGTCACCCAGCTCATCCTCTTCTTCAGCTTCGGGCTCAACCAGTGGCTCCAGTACCGCGGGATCGGCAAGTGGACCGACTACGCCTATGGCGAGAAGACCTACCTGGTGCTCAGTCTCGTGGCGAAGTCCCTGCTCGCCTGGCAGATCTTCGGCGGGTCACTGGCATCCTGAGGCAGCCTCCGGGGGCGGTGGCCCCAGCGGCGACGGCGTACGCGCAGAAGGTGCCGCCCACGCTGGGTCGGCCGCGACGCAGGTCGTCGCCGTCGATGACGTCGTCGTGGATGACCAAGGGCAGTGTGGAGCAGCTCGACAGCCGCCCCCGTCATGGCTGCCGCGGCGGAACAAGTCCCGCCCGAGGTCGTCTGAGCCGCCATGACAAGCGCCGGTCGAAACCGATTGCCGCCCTCGGTGGCCGACGTCAGGGCATCCCAGAGGCGCACGTTGTCCGGGTCGGCCGCCGCTGCGCGAACGCGGCCCTGCTCGAGCAGTCGCTGCGGGGCCTGGTCGGTCGTGGGTGAGATCACTGGTACTCCCGCCTCGTGACGCGTGACCGCAAACCTAAGCACCACCGCGAGGAGATCTAGTCATCGTGAGGAGGTAGGCGCCATGGCCTGCCCCTTGACCACGCGCTGGCCGGGCCCGAGACCAGACACCGCTCGGGAATAGGGACCCCTTGTCGGTATGGTCGGAGCCCACTAGACTCGACTGACATTAGACAAACACTAGACGAACATTCTCCGGGCGGGGGTGTATGGCATGTCGCTGGGGTCGCGGGAAACGCTGCGAAGAACCACGGTGGGCGACGACGACGTGCTCGGCCAGCGCCTTGCGGACGGTGACGAGTCCGCCCTGGAGG
>JBDTWH010000136.1:0-3564 GCA_040006795.1 Actinomycetota bacterium
CCCCGCCGGTCAGGGTCTGAGGCGAGGACGGGATAACAACATAGAAGTCGGAGGGTCCGCCGGTGATCGCCGGCAGCGGAGGCAGAGCCCGGGCTCTGGCGCCCTCTGGGGCCGGGCCCTCTGACATGTCGGGAGTCGGCACCGCCAGCGGGCTTGGCCCGGCGTTGACGAAGAAGTCCCCCAGGCTGGGATCGTCGACCGGTGGCAGCTCGTCGCCCGGGACATCGCAGCCCACGTCCTCGGCGGAAGGCGCGGGAACGTTGTCCACCTCGCCCGGATCGTCGTCCTCGTTCAGGGTCGATGCGGCCTCCGTTTCACGGTGCTGGGTCACGGCGTTCCCTTCGGGGTTGCTGGCGCTGACCGGGCCCACCGCGGAGGGCGGGTCCTGCGGCGGTGAGTCCATGACCGGCTGGGTGGGGATCGGGTCGGGAACCGCCAGGGGAACGACCAGGCCATGGCGTGGTGCGACCGGCGCGGGGGGCTCCCCGCTGTTGGAGACAACCGGTTGCGCCTCAGGTTCACCGGCTCCGGCGTCGGCATCGCCGGGCAGGGGCTGAGGCGGGGCGTAGTACCCTGCCTCCACTCGCAAGGAGTCCGGGACCGGCCGCGGGCTTTCGACGGGGAAGAGGTCAAGGACTCTCTTGGCCATCAGTCCGGCCAGGAGGTGACCCGCCTGGAACCTGGTGAACCCGCACTCCCCCGCGACCTCGTCGACGGTGCGCTGCCCGTCCACCGCCGCAAGGACGGCCGACTCATCAGGGGTTTCCGCGGTGTACTGCCCATCGCGGCCGGCACTGACCGGTATCCGGTCGGGGATGGTCTCCGCAGACAGGTCCTTCCACAGCTGGGCCCAGTGTTCTTCACGCCGGGCCATCGCGTTGACCAGGGCTGGGACCGACACCGGAGCCGAGCGTCCTTCCCAGGGGGTGGCGTCGGCAACCCAGTGGTACGTCCCCAGATCCCACTCGTTTATCGAGGAGGCCGCGCTGAGCATGAACTCGCGGTAGAGGACCTCCATGGTGGCCGCATCAACCAGGCCGCGAGTCACACACTCAACGGCGATGCGCGGGTCATACTCGTTCTTCACGACGGTGAGCACCTGGCTCATGTCGTCGATGCCGACGAGCCCTGAGCTGGTCAGCCGGCGACCCAGGCGCGGCTGGTAACCGTCCACCAGGACGGCGACAACGTCCTCGTCCTCGAGGAACACCCACCCGCATCGTTCACGGGTCACATCCTGCACCTGCAGGGAACCGGTCCCGTTGCCGGCAACCTCTTGGAGCCTGTCCGTGAAGCCCTCAGTCACCTCGCCGTCCCCAATCACCACAAAGCCTCCACGATCGCCGGGTATCCGTCGCGGGACTGCGAGAGTCCGCGATGGCATGTCTTCTGATGTTTCGGACAGTTCTGCCAACCGCTTGAGGCGGGTTCCCGCTCGGACCCTGGTGCTGTCGCGCACAGGGGTTGTCGACTTCGACGTCCTCGCGCGAGCACGGACGCGGGGATCTGCGCAGTGACGACCGCCATGACGGCGGCTGCTGAAGACCTTGGTCCATCTCCCGAGCACGAGCGGGACCGCTGTCGCGGCAACACATGACAAGCAGAGCAGGAACCACCAGAGCCACGCGTCAGGACGATGGTTCATCGCGGCACGGCCGATCACGAGGCTACTGAGGAAGACGGCAACGAGGTAGGCAAGGAACCGCCAGGAGTCCCGGTGCATCCATGCCCCCTCACGTGTCACACTCATGCGTTTGGCCAGGCTCAGGTCACCCGGATCTGGTAACCGTCCGCATGGTTGACATACACGCGAAGCCGCCGGGTCCAGTCCTGACGTTCGACGAGATCATGATCGGCCGCCAGCTGATCACTGATCGCGTCCACGCAGTCGAGCAGCACCAGGGCGACCCATTTCTGCCGCGCATGCAACCCTCCGCTGACCCCCGGTGGAAACGACCACGAGCGGGAACGGCCCGGCGCGCTCGCGTTGTTGGTCATCGTCGACGACAGGACCTCACGGTGGACCGGGGTGACCTCTGAGAGGAGCGCCGCGAAAGAGTCCGCCATCTGCTTGGTGGCCGTCTTGTCCCTGGGCGGTCGTGCGGCCAGCTCGACGAGCTTGAGATAGTTGCGGGTCCCGACGGCGGTCACATCCGGACGAAGCGCGTGCGGTCCCATCAGCTGAACTCCCTGTGCACGTGATTGACAGCTTGCTCGAGAGCCGAGCCCCGTGTCCCTGCGAGGGTCCGTCCCGTCACCCGGCCATTGGTCTTCATCCGTGTGGGTCCTGCTTCCTGATGGTTGGTGTGGGGTATGGCAGATATATCGGCTGATGTGCCTCAAGCATGAACGGGCCGATGCGGAGACTCTTCCGAATCGGGACAGGTCCCTCACAGGGGTTGAGCGGAGCACCCAGGCCGCCGATAGACAAGTGCTCCGGCCGCAGCAGCAAAGCCACCGCCTGCGGCCGGACCTGGCGGAATCGCCAGGGACTGCAACCTCAGGCTCTCAGCCCGGGGAACGCTGAGCATGGGGACTTCCCGTGCCTGTGAGCTACCGGAAAGGGCGAGAGAGATGTTTTGCCAGTACACAGGGGGACACCGGGAACCCTCGCGCGTGGCCTTGCCTCCAGGAACTGAGCTGACCTCCCTTGTCGCAGTTACGGCACTGGTCGTCACCCTCGGCGCCGGCGCGGTCAACGCGGTTGGCAGGACCGGGCCGACGACGCTGGGCAAGGCGATGAACGTGAGTGCCGCCTCGGTGTTCGTCCGCGACACCAGGCAGCTCGTGTCACGCTCCAGCCAGCGCCGCAACCTGGTGATACCGACAACTCCGCCCGGCGAGGTCTGGCAGCTTCAGGAGGAGCGCAAGGTTCGGCGCGACGAGGTGCTGGACGCCGGCCGGGCCGAAGTCGCACGCGTGGTCAAGGCTGCCGTTCAGGCGGCAGCCGCCAAGAAAGCCGCTGCCGCCAAGGTCGTCAGCGACGCTGCGGCGGCTGACGCCAAGGCAGCCCGTGACGCACAGACGGCTGCGGAGGCTAGAGCAGCCAGGGACGCGGCGGCGGCATGGGCCGCCGGCGACGACCCAACCGCGACCACGGGGGCCACCCAAGGGCATCCTGGCCCCCGTACCGTCCCCAGCACGGGAATCCGGGCATGGGCTGCCGGAGAGCTCACCAGCATGGGTTACGGCCCGGAACAGTTCACCTGCCTGGAAGACCTCTGGGACCGGGAGTCGGGCTGGAGCTACCTGGCGGACAACCCCCGCTCCGATGCCTATGGCATCCCCCAAGCCCTTCCCGGCAACAGGATGGCCAGCGCCGGAGAGGACTGGCGCACCAACCCCAAGACGCAGATCACCTGGGGCCTGGGATACATCAGGGACCGCTACCTCACGCCGTGCAATGCATGGGCGCACAGCGAGGCCCTCGACTGGTACTGACCTATCGGGTGGCGGTCGGGCGCGGGTCCGGGGGGGACGTAGGAGATACCGGTGCCGTCGGTGAGGGCTGGGCAATGATCGGCGCCGGGACCGGCGGACACACCATGGCCGGCTTCGTCGGGG
>JBDTWH010000137.1:0-17013 GCA_040006795.1 Actinomycetota bacterium
ACGGATCGCAAGGTCACCGATCCTCCTGCGGTGAATTGCAGGGTGGCTGCGCACGCTATGCTCTGCCACCGTTGAGAGGCAGAGCATAGGGAGGGCACGGGACGGTCGTGGGTAGTGCCACTGACCGCCAGAATCCGCCATTCGGGTAGCGGGATTCAGTGTGATGACGCGATGAGCGTGGAGGCGATAGCGGGAGTCACGTGACCGCCTTCGGTGCGCCAGTTGCGTTGTTCGTCCTCGCACGACCCCGTTCAGAACCTCTGATGAGCTTGCCGTCCTTAGTAGCACCGGGGTAGCATCGTGGTATGAAGATCAGCGTGAGCCTTCCGGAGGAGGACGTGGCCGTTCTTGACGAGTACGCCCACTCCTCAGGTCTATCCTCTCGTTCAGCAGCCCTCCAGCATGCGATCCGCCTGCTTCGTCATGCCGATCTTGAGCAGGACTACGCATCTGCATGGGACGAATGGAAATCGTCGGGAGAGCAAGCATTTTGGGAAGCCACGGCAGCCGACGGGCTCGCCGATGCAGCGCGGTGAAGTACGTCTGATCGACCTCGAGCCGACAAGAGGCAGCGAAGCCAACAAGCGCCGACCCGCGATCATCGTGAGCAACGACCGAGCCAACGCCACAGCCGCCCGGCTCGGGCGTGGCGTCGTGACCGTGGTACCGGTCACCAGCAATACCCTCCGCGTCTTCCCGTTTCAGGTTCTCTTGCCGGCCAACGCGACCGGCCTGCGTGTCGATTCCAAGGCTCAAGCCGAGCAGGTGCGTTCAGTTGCCGTTGAACGGATTGGACCTGTTTTGTGTCGGGTACCGTCGCAGGTCATGGCCGAGGTAGACGAGGCACTCCGCCTACACCTGCAGTTGTAGCTCCTCAGATCCTTGGCGGCATGCCCACCTGCGGCTGCTTCAGCGGTGCGACGATCTGGAAAACTATGGCGTCCCCGTTCACAACACCAACGTCCTCTATGGCGCAGATAGTGCGTGTTCGCGGAGATGGAGCTGGTGGTGCGCTCGATCGTGGCTCTGAGAGGAAACCTCTCACACCGAAGCAGGTAAGTCGGACGGCTAGGTTACGGTCTCTCTGTGCCACGAACCCCATGCAGGTGATAGTCATTCCGTTTCGACTGCGCGAAGCCCACGATCCGGAGTACGCGATCTTCCGAAGGTCCGACGACGCCAAGTGGCAGCCAATCGCAGGCGGAGCTGAGGACGCCGAAACACCGGTGGAGGCCGCTCGGCGAGAGGCTTCGGAAGAGGCCGGGTTGCCCTTCTCGACTCCGCTGTACGAACTGCAGTCCTTGGACTCAGTCCCCGTGTTCTTTCCCAGACCGCGAAACCTGGCCCGCCGATCTGTACTTGTACCGCAGATCTGTTTCGCCGCTGATGCGACCGACCTGGAACTTGAGATCTCCGATGAGCGCACCAAGATCGAATGGCTCGACTACGACAGCGCCACCGCGCGCCCCGCGTATCAGAGCAACGCGACTGCCCTCTGGGAACTTAACGAACGGCTGAAGCGGCGAGACCTTCCATGTCTCGTTCAATAGGGGAAGGGAAATTCCGGTCTATGGCGCGGTCAGGGCGTTGAAGGCGGTCGCACGGAGCATGGTTGGAGTTCTCTCGGCCACGAGACGACGCATACGGCCTACGCTGAACTGATGCTCGATCTAGGCAAGCTCGACGTGGACGAGATCGCGATGGCGCTTTCGGATCAGACCGACTACGAACACCGATGGCTGATCGATCCTCGGACCGGAGAGATCGCGTTCTGGACATCTGACACCGGGATCGACGGGGAGAACCCGATCGATCTCGATGAACTGGATCTCATGCCGATCGACCCGCTCCCGTCTTGGGTTTGGTACGCGGACATGGCTGACTTCGCAGAGGGGGTCAGTGACGACGCTGCAGGGCAGCGGCTGGAGCGGGCCATCAGAGGCCGGGGAGCTTTTCGTCGGTTCAAAGACGAGCTGTTCGAGGAGCACCCAGATCTGGTTTCTGCGTGGCACGCCTTCCATGACGCTCGGGCCAATCGTCGAGCAGTCGAATGGCTACTCGACCAAGGACTTATCCGGGACGATGCCGCCCGCAAGTTCTTGGTCGACCACCCGGATCCCGATCTGCCTTGAAGACGCTGGGCCTTGCGTGCATGCGCGCACATAGGCGCATTCCGCGCGGTCGGTCAGGGACCGGCAACCGGTGATGGCCTATGCCAGGCCAGACGTCGCCGAGGCCGTCAGTCTGAAGTCGCTCCGCGTTCGCCTAGCGGCGATGCCAGACATCGATCTCGAATCTCTGCAACACTGACCAGGCGCCGCCGATACTGCGACGGCGTCCCGGACGAGATGCGCCGTACCCGGCCAGCCAAGACGACGCTTTCGCGAAGGGCGCGCGTCGTGAGTCAGTTCATTCAAATAGTCGGGTCGCTGCTTGTCTTGGCAGGTTTCGCGCTGTCGCAGCGCGGAATTCTGGACCAGAAGTCATTGGGCTATCTGATCCTGAATCTCGTCGGTTCAGCCGTGCTGACCGTCGAGGCCGTCTTGGAGCAGCAGTGGGGCTTCCTGCTGCTCGAAGGCGTCTGGGCGATCGTCTCAGCCTTCAGCCTGGTCGGCGTGCTGCGAGCCAGGATTCCAGCCAGCCCGTCGCGCTGATCGATCCCGTCACGGGACGACCGAGGTGAGGACGAGCAGCGTCCACCTGCTCCGCAGACCGTTCCTCTTTGGGCACTCGTCCTGACGCTGTGACGATCTGGAAATCCTTCCCCTCATGGCGCCGACAGAGCGGTTTGGGCTGGGCCCGCGTTGGCTATCTGGGCCGCTTTGGCTTGGCCAAGGAGGAGTTGCGTGGTCGACTTGGAGGCGAGGTGCCACCCCTGCATGGTCCGCAGAAGTAGGCGCAAATAGGGAAGGCTGGCCGACGGCGTAAGCCTGGCATTGGGGCCATAGACCAGCCTTAGGAGCCGTACTCACTGGCGAGTGATACGCGACCGGGTCGACTTCTTGCCGAAGGTCGACCGACCGTCGAAGGCAGAACCGGTCAGTGGGTTCGGGGCACTCGCCTAGGGCCAGCCAGCGCCTCAAGTGCGGCGTCCAGCTTGGCTTCCCTGCGCGTGCGGTCCTCATGCTCGAAGGACGGCCGCGTTTCCGCGGACGGGGAATATCGCCGGGTTGCAGTGCCCTGATCTGGGCGATGTCCTCATCGGTGAAGAAGATGCCGGTCACCGCATGGCGCCGGTGATGGGCCACGGCGCCCGCGGTGCACTTGTCCCGCAGCGTGTAATGCGACCAGCCCAGCAGGCGGGCCGCTTCCTTGAGGGTGTACTCGGTGTCGTTTCCGATGCTCATGGCCCGCACCGTCCGGGCCCCACCCCGGCGCGCAGTACCCGGCGGAACGGCCCGGCCCCCAACGTGGGAGGCCGGGCCGTCTGCGCCGAGGTGCGCTACGCCGCCAGGTCCTTATTGTCTTTCGGGTTGTCCTCGTCCTCTAGGTCGTCGTCGTCCACTAGCGGCAGCGCGGCATCGATCGCGTCGATCGCGTCGATGCTGGCGTCTTCGGCTGCGGTGACCGCACCTCGCCCGATGAGCATGAGAGGGGCGAAATGGTCCTCCAGGAAGCGCAACGTCGCCTGGCTCGCCTCCCGGGTGATGTGCCCGTACAGCCTCCTGGTGGTCATCGGGTCGGCGTGCCCCAGACGGCGCTGAACCTCGCCCTCGGGTACGCCCGCGCTCAGCAGCCAGGCGGCGTTGGTGTGCCGGAAGGCATGCGGTCGAATATCGGGGATCTCCAGCGGCAGCCTCGCCAGCGCCTGCGCGTCCGGGGCGTCCGCCCGAAGCAGGGCCAGGTCCGTGCGGGCCGCTGCCAGCGCCGGCTTGAGGGAGCGCCCGGTGAAGTTGCTGTTGTGCAGGATGCCGCCGCCCTTGGCGGTGAAGACCGGTGCCTGCGGGTCTCGTCTGGCCAGCAGTGGCAGCAGCTGTTTGCGGATGCCCTGGGTCAAGGTGATCCGGCGCCGTCCGGCGTCGGTCTTGGTCCGCCCGCGGCCCCAGACGAACTTGGCGTCCTTGCGCCGCCTGCGGCTGTCGGTCTTGGTGCGGGTGCCGGCTTTGCCTATGCGCTTCCACGTCTTGTGCACGAGCACATACGGGGGGTCCGCGTCGGTGCCGTCGCCGAGGTGGATGTCCTTGACCTGCAGGGCGGCCGCCTCACCCCAGCCGACGCCGGTGGCCAGCAGGAACGTGACCAGCAGGAAATACCACGGGTCGAGGTGCTTCAGGAGCAGCCTGGCCGCCGCCAGCTCCAACCAGACGCACTCGTCCTGCTCGGCCCTGATCAGCCCGAGTGTGGTGCACGGGTTGCGGCCCAGCAGGGGCTGCGGGTCGTAGGCGAGCGCGAAGTTGAAAAGCTGGGCGAGCAGGCTCTCGATGTTGCGCCGGGTTTTCTCGGCCAGCCGGGTGCCCGCGATCGGCTCGCCGTGCCGGTCGTGGCGGGGCTGGTCGGCAAGCCACTGCTTCCACGCCGTGATCGTCGGCCACGGCCATGGGCTGCCGCTGGCGGTTGGCAGCGGCCGGGTCATGACCATGGCGATGTCGACGTCCCCATCGGCGCGCCCGCCGAAGAAGGGCAGGACGTAGCGGGTCAGGTCTCGGCGGTAGTCGGCGCGGGTGTTGTCATTGCCCTTGTTGCCGCTGGACACGTACTGCTCGCCGAGCCAGGCCAAGCTGATCCCGGCGGGCACGGGGGCGCTCAGGCCGGCCGCCAGGGCGGGGACCGCAGTGTCATGCTCCACCGGCGAGGCCGGCGCGGACACCATGGTTACGGAGGCGTCGCTGGCGCGCGCCCGATGCCTGGCCACGACCTGGGCGCGGCCGTACCTCTTGCACAGGCTGATGAAGGTGCGGACCTCCAGCTCGGTGCTGAAGGGTTCGTAGTCCCTGCCTCCGCCCGGCTTGCGCCAGTAGGCGCGGTGTTGCTGGTCCCTTTTTTCGTGCCACATGTCGTGCTCCTTGGGTGTCGTGTCTGCTTGGACACGACGGGACCGTCCGGTCCCCTCAGAACACCGCAATTGCCCGCCCGACGGTGACCTTGGCTACCCCTCGGGAGGCGATAGAACGCGCGTGGGCCGGTGCCCCCTGATCAGGGGGCACCGGCCCACGTTCATGCGGGTGAGTGACGGGACTTGAACCCGCGACATCCGCCACCACAAGGCGGCGCTCTACCAGCTGAGCTACACCCACCACGCCAAAGGACCACCCTGAAGGTGGCCAGCACTCAGCGGCGCTTATGCTACCTGCTTTCGCACCCCATCCGGACCAACTGGACTGGTAGGCGGAGAAGGTGCCCGCGTAACCCGGCACGGTGCCGGAGGCAGACGGCGTACGGCACCACGACTGCTTCAGGAGTCGGTCGGCTTGACCTTGTGACGAGCCGCGATAGCCCTTGCGGTCTCGGAGTCGGGGCCCGGCGGTGCCACGAAGATCGCCTCGCGGTAGTACCGAAGCTCGGCGATGCTCTCGCGAATGTCGGCCAGCGCCCTGTGGCCGCCGGCCTTCTTGGGGGAGGCGAAGAAGGCCCGCGGGAACCACCGGAGGGCCAGCTCCTTGATCGAGGAGACATCGATGATCCGGTAGTGCAGGTGGGACTCGAGCTCGGGCATGTCGCGCGCCAGGAAACCACGGTCGGTCCCCACGGTGTTACCGCCCAGCTGAGCCTTCGATGCGTCCGGTGCCCACTGGCGGACATAGGCAAGGACCTGCGCCTCGGCATCCGCCATCGTGATCCCGGTGTCCAGCTCGTCGAGCAGACCGCTGGAGGTGTGCATGTCCCGGACGAAGTCGTCCATCTGGTCCAGGGCCCCGGCGGGAGGCTTGATGACGAGGTCAACGCCGTCCCCGAGCTGGTTCAGCTCGTAGTCGGTCACCAGTGCTGCCACCTCGATCAGGGCATCGGTGGTCAGGTGGAGACCGGTCATCTCGCAGTCGATCCAGACGATTCGGTCATTGGTCGCACGTCGGTTGTTGTTCTGGGCCACGCCCCCACCTTAGGTGCGGTAGTACTGACCTGCAGACATATCGCGCGCCCTCGGCAGGACTCGAACCTGCGACCTAGAGATTAGAAGGCTCTTGCTCTATCCAGCTGAGCTACGAGGGCGTGCACCCGCGGCGACGCGGGCAACGCGTGAATTGTAGGGGAGCGGGAGGGGTACCGGTGCGGGTTGGGTATTGTTATCACATCGGCCACGCCGGACAAGTCCACGTTTGCTAGCCCGCCCTGGGGGTCGAGTTGCGGGCACTAAGGAAGGGCAGGCTGCGGCTTGTGACGGTCGGGGATGATCGCAAGGACCTCTTGAGCGCTGTTGAGATGTTTCGCAGCGAGGTTCACCATGCCACGTTCCCTCTCGACATTCCCAGCGTCGACAAGGCCATCGCGACGCGGGCTGCGTTGGTCAAACAGCTCGACGACTACCTCATCCCACGCCTGAGCTCCCTGGATGCACCATTGCTTGCAGTGGTCGGCGGATCGACCGGCGCAGGCAAGTCCACCCTGGTCAACTCGCTGGTCGGCTCGGTCGTGACCCAGTGCGGCGTGCTCCGCCCGACCACCAGGCGCCCGGTGCTGGTGCACCACCCCAAGGACGAGGCCTGGTTCAACGGGAGCCGGATCCTCCCGGACCTGGTTCGGATCACCGGGGTCGACGGGCCGGTTGGCGGGGCACGCGACGACCACACCGCCATCAGCCTCGTCTCCTCCCAGGCCCTGCCTGCCGGCCTGGCCCTGCTCGATGCCCCCGACATCGACTCGGTGGTCCACGCAAACCGCGATCTTGCCGGCCAGCTGTTCCTGGCCGCGGACCTGTGGATCTTCGTGACCACGGCCTCGCGCTACGCCGACGCCGTGCCCTGGGAGTTCCTTCGCGGGGCCTTCGAACATGGCACGTCGGTGGCGATCGTGCTGGACCGCGTACCTCCTGATGCGATGGAGGAGATCCGCACCCACCTGGCATCGATGCTGCGAGAGCGTGGTCTGGCCGAAGCGCCGATCTTCACCATCGTCGAGACCACCGTGACGGCCGACGGACTGCTTTCCGAGCGCCAGATCGCCCGCCTGCGCTCGTGGCTCTCGGCTCTCGCGCGTGATGCCAAGGCGCGCTCGATCGTGGTACGGCGCACGCTCGACGGAGCCCTCAAGTCAGTACCCGACTCGGCCCGCACCCTCTCAGATGCCTCTGACGAACAGGAGCAGGCGGCGGCAGCCCTGCACCGTGAGGTGGAGCGCACCTATCTCGAAGCGATGAAGTCTGTGGAGCACGCGATGACGGACGGGACCCTGCTGCGCGGTGAAGTTCTCGCCCGCTGGCAGGAGTTCGTCGGCACCGGGCAGTTCCTGCGCCAGGTCGAGTCTGGGATCTCGCGTCTGCGCGACAGGATCGCCGCCGCAGTCAGGGGCAACTCCCCGCCGACCTCAGGGCTGGGAGAGGCTCTTCAGTCGGGAGTTGCCGAGCTGCTGACGGCCCAGTCACGCGATGCCACGGCAACCGTTCTCAGGCGATGGCGTCAGCTGCCCGGGGGCGCGGCACTGGTGGTGGCACACCCCGAGCTTGCCACCGGGGCCTCAGAGACCGCGGACAACGTCGAGCGGCTGGTCCTGGGCTGGCAGCATGAGGTCCGCGACATGGTCCGCGCCGAGTCGGGCGACAAGCGGACTACAGCTCGGGTGCTCTCGTTCGGAGTGAACGGCGTCGGGGTGATCCTCATCCTCCTGGTGTTCAGCCAGACCGGGGGAGTCACTGGCAGTGAGGTCGGGATTGCAGGCGGTTCGGCACTTCTGGCTCAGCGGATCCTGGAGGCCATCTTCGGTGACCAGGCCGTTCGCAACCTTGCCGCGCGAGCGCGACACCAGCTGATGGTCAGGGCGCAGGAGATGTATTCCGCCGAGCAGGCGCCCCTGAACGCAGCCGTGTCGGCCATCGAGGTCAGTGCCGGGCAGACTGACCGGATCAAGGATGCCGCGGCTCGGGTCGAGGTCGCGTTATGAGTCGGCTCGTGATGCGATGAGCCCGAAGATGATCTGGCCTCGTGCGGGCTCAAGAAGTGCTCCCTCAGCGGGCTCGGTGACGGTGTCGGCCGGGTCCGTGCAGGCCAGGGCTGCCGCGCTGACCTCTGCACTGCAGTCCGGTGCCGGGTGCCTGCCCGCCGGTGGCGTTGACCGGGCACAGGCCGCCATCGAGAAGACCTCTGTCCGAACCTCCATCGCCGGCGGACGCACCGTGGTCGCGTTCGCCGGTGCCACCGGCAGCGGCAAGTCCAGCCTGTTCAACGTGATGGCGGGAGCCGATGTCGCGCAGGTCGGGGTCCGGCGGCCAACCACATCGAAGCCGACCGCGGCGATCTGGGGGAGTGAGTCCCCTTCGGCTCTTCTCGACTGGCTGATGGTCGGGGCGCGTCACGTCGTCGAGCCCGCGTCCCCCCAGCCGCAGCCAGCCGAGCTCGACGGGCTGGTGCTGCTGGATCTGCCTGACTTCGACTCCCAGGCCGCAGCGCATCGGATCGAGGCCGACCGGGTGCTTGACCTGGCCGATGTGTTCATCTGGGTCACCGACCCCCAGAAGTATGCCGATGCCCGCCTTCATGAGGACTACATCTCCAAGCTCTCGGCCCATGACGCCGTTACCGTCACGGTCCTCAACCAGGCCGACCGCCTGACCCCGGAGGCTCTGGCTGCCTGCCGCAGCGATCTCCTGCGCCTACTCGCCGCCGATGGTGTCGTCGGCCCAGAGGTCATCGCCGTGTCGGCCAGGGAAGGCAGCGGGATTCCCGAGCTGCGCCATCGGATCAACGCCGTGGTGGCGGGCCGCAACGCAGCCGTTGAACGTCTCGACTCCGACCTGCGCTCGGCGGCAACCCAGCTACGTTCCAGCGTCGCCGATTCTGAGCCAGGTCCCGAGGACTTTACCGATACGGGCCTTGTCGATGCACTGTCTCGTGCGGCGGGCATACCGGTGATCCTGGAGGCCGTCGAACGGGACTTCGTGCGCGAGACCGAGCTCAGCACCGGCTGGCCTGTCACCCGCTGGGCCAGAGCTCTGCGGCCTGCGCCGCTCAAGCTGCTCGGTCTGGGCAAAGAGCCGCCGGGCCGGCCAGACGTCATCTCGCAGTCCGATGTCCGCTCCGTGCTTGGTCGCTCGTCGCTGCCGCCCGCTAGCCCGGCCGCACGGGCGGCCGTGGCGCTGGCAACGCGGGATCTGGGGGACCGGGCCGGTCGTGACCTGCCGCAGGCCTGGACCGACGCGATCAGCGACGTGGCCATGCCGCCAGGAGGGGAGATCGGTGACGCCCTGGACCAGGCAGTCGTGGGCACCTCGTTGCGCGCACGGGACCCCCTCTGGTGGAGGGTCTTCTCGTTCCTGCAGTGGGTCCTTGCGATGTCCGCAGCCGTGGGTGCGACCTGGCTCATCGTCCTGACGGCGATCGACTGGTTGCGGATGCCGGCACCGGGCACTCCAGGTCTCGGGCCGGTCCCGTATCCAGCCATGTTGCTTGTCGGAGGCCTCATCATCGGCTACCTGGTTTCCCTGCTCACCGGTGCTTTCGGCCGGGCTGGCGGCAAGCGGCGCAAAGAGCTGGTGGCTGCTCGTCTGCAGGACTCGGTGGAGCAGGTCGCACGAGATCGGCTGGTCGCGCCGGTCCAGCAGGTCCTGGAGCGTCACCGTATGACGCGGGAGTATCTCGAGACAGCGCTCAGTCACGCCTGAAGCAGTCTTGGTGGAGCTGGCGCAGTCGCGGCGGGGCTGGGAACTCAGGGCTAGTCGAGGTGCTGGAGCCCTATCGACGCCGGCCACAACCAGCCGTAGACGCCCTCGTGTGCGTTTCAGCAGTCCACAGGGGCCCAGCCATTCCTCCCATCGTCCACAGGCGCGGGCACGGCGCTGTCGCCAGCCCGCAGAGCCAGCCATCGTTGAGCCACTCGCCGGTTGTGGCGAGTCAGCGATGAAGTGATGAGGTGATGACGATGAACGAGACCTATGTAACGGTCAGCGGCAATGTGGTCGGCGACCCGGTGGTGCGTGCGACCAGGGCGAACGTGCCTTTCGTGACGTTCCGGGTGGCGTCGAACGTGCGCCGGGTGGACTTCAAGACCGGTGAGTACGTCGACGCGGGGACCAACTTCGTGAATGTGACGGCATTCAGGGCACTGGGGGTCAACCTGTCGAACTCGTTGAAGAAGGGCGAGCCCGTGATCGTCTATGGGCGGATGAGGATCAACCAGTGGGTCAACGGCGAGAGGAGCGGGACCAGCGTGGAGATTGATGCCTACAACGTCGGCCACGACCTGACCTGGGGCCAGACGATCTTCACCAAGGTGGCCAAGCCACAGCTCAACCAGAACGACCGGATGGCTGATCCCGCGGTCCAGGACGCGGCCGACCAGCTGGACCGCGATGCAGCGATGGTGGATGACGAGCTGCTGACGGCTGGTGACAGCTCGCTGCCAGAAGGGTTCGCAGACGCGGAGGGCGTGAGCCTCGGCCTGGCCGCTGCTGACACCGACGCCTACGAGACGGTGGGTGCTCTCAGCCGGTAGGCGTATCCGCGCGGACGTTGCTCACGGGCCGACGGTAGGGAAGACGGATTGACGGGTGCGGGGACCTCCTGGTCGCGTGGGGTGAGGCGAATCCACCAACCGGAGGCCTTCGCATCTTGTCGTCAGGACGCGAGTTAGGGATCAACCGCCTGCGGCGGATAACCTGATCCACATGGCTGAGTTCATTTACACCATGACCAAAGCGCGCAAAGCTCACGGCGACAAGGTCATCCTCGACGACGTGACGATGTCGTTCTACCCCGGCGCGAAGATCGGCGTGGTCGGCCCCAACGGCGCCGGAAAGTCGACGATCCTGAAGATCATGGCCGGCCTTGACCAGCCGTCCAACGGTGAGGCGCGGCTCTCGCCCGGCTACTCCGTGGGCATCCTGATGCAGGAACCGACGCTGAACGAGGACAAGACCGTCCTCGGCAACGTCGAGGAGGGTCTGGGGCAGATCAAGGCCGATGTCGACCGGTTCAACGCCATCTCGGCCGAGATGGCGGAGCCGGACGCCGACTTCGACACCCTGATGGGCGAGATGGGCCAGCTCCAGGAGAAGATCGACGCGGCCGACGCATGGGACCTTGACTCCCAGCTTGAACAGGCTATGGACGCGCTGCGTTGCCCGCCCCCGGACGCCGACGTCTCGGTGCTCTCTGGCGGTGAGCGTCGCCGCGTGGCGCTGTGCAAGCTGCTGCTGCAGAAGCCCGACCTCCTGCTTCTCGACGAGCCCACCAACCACCTTGACGCCGAGAGCGTGCTCTGGCTCGAGCAGCACCTTGCGGCTTACCACGGCGCGGTTCTGGCCGTGACCCACGATCGCTACTTCCTGGATCACGTCGCCCAGTGGATCGCCGAGATCGACCGTGGCCGCCTCTACCCCTACGAGGGCAACTACTCGACCTACCTGCAGAAGAAGAGCGAACGCCTCACCGTCCAGGGCAAGAAGGACGCCAAGCTGGCCAGGCGACTGACCGCCGAGCTTGAGTGGGTTCGATCCAACGCCAAGGCAAGGGCGGTCAAGTCCAAGGCTCGTCTGTCCCGGTACGAGGAGATGGCCGCCGAGGCGGACCGCACCCGCAAGCTCGACTTCGAGGAGATCCAGATCCCGCCCGGTCCGCGCCTTGGCGGCACGGTGATCGAGGTCGACAACCTCAAGAAGGGCTACGACGGGCGCGTGCTGATCGACAACCTGTCGTTCACTCTGCCGCGCAACGGCATCGTGGGTGTCATCGGCGCCAACGGGGTGGGAAAGACCACGCTCTTCAAGACCATCGTCGGCCTCGAGACCCCTGACGACGGCAACGTGAAGATCGGCGAGACTGTCAAGATCTCCTACGTCGACCAGAGTCGCTCCGGCCTCGACCCGACCAAGAACCTCTGGGAGACGGTGTCGGACGGGCTGGACTACATGCAGGTCGGCCACGTCGAGATCCCGTCGCGCGCCTACGTGTCACAGTTCGGCTTCAAGGGCCCGGACCAGCAGAAGATGACCGGCGTGCTCTCCGGTGGTGAGCGCAACCGTCTCAACCTGGCGCTGACCCTCAAGGAGGGTGGCAACCTGCTGCTCCTCGACGAGCCCACCAACGACCTCGACGTCGAGACGCTGGGTTCCCTGGAGAACGCGCTCCTGGAGTTCTCCGGCTGCGCCGTGGTGATCAGTCACGACCGGTGGTTCCTGGACCGCGTCGTCACGCACATCCTCGCCTATGAGGGCGACGACGAAAACCCGGGCAGGTGGTACTGGTTCGAGGGCAACTTCGAGGCCTATGAGGCGAACAAGGTCGAGCGACTCGGCCCGGACGCAGCTCGTCCGCACCGGGTGACCTACCGCAAGCTGACCCGCAGCTGAGGCTAGGGCGGAACCTCACTACCGGATCAAGCTCAGGCCCTCACCAGACGAAGGGCCAGAGCGCCGTAGGCGGTGCCGATGGCTTCGGGAGTGCGTCGGATTCCCGGCTTGTACCACCGCGCCACGTCGATGGTCAGGGACTGCAGGGCAAGCGTGGTCATCCCCAGGTCAGGCACGTCGAAGTCACCACTGGCAACACCCGCCGCGAGGACGTCCCTGACCTCGGCGTCGATCTGCTTGCGCAGGGTGATCACCTCTTCGCGGTGCTCTGCGGTCAGCTGAGGGAACTCGTACTGGACGATCCGGGCGGTGCGGAACTGCTCGGCGTGCCACCGGGCGAAGGCCGAGACGATCGCCACGAGCTGGGCCGGGGGGGTGTCTGCGCTCTTGCGAGCCGTGGTCACGACCTCCAGGGCCATCAGGTGGCCGCGGCGGCAGAGCTCGAAGAGCAGGTCCTGCTTGCTCGCGAAATGGACATAGACACCGGCCGGGCTCATGTGTGCGCCGGCAGCGATGTCCCGGGTGCTCGTGGCGTGAAAACCCTTGTCAGCAAAGGCATCCACGGCAGCGTCCATCAGACGTTGCGCTGAGTCTGGGGCTCCCCGACGGCTGGTTGTCGGGGTCGGGGCGGTCATGTTGACAGCATGCCCCACCTGATCGAGACTAAGCAAGCGCTTAGTAGTCAGGGCGGAGCAGCGACCCCGGAGGATGAGATGCCACGCAACGTGTACAGCGCCGACCATGAAGCCTTCCGCGAGAGCGCTCGTGAGTTCGTCGAACGCAGCCTCAAGCCCCGTGCCCAGCAGTTCATCGAGGCCCGGGTGATTGATCGCGAAGTCTGGTTCGAGGCGGGCAAGCAGGGTCTGCTCGGGCTTGAGGTCCCTGAGGCCTATGGCGGCTCGGCGGCCGGCGACTACCGGTTCAACGCTGTTCTGGCTGAGGAGCTGTCCAAGTTCACCGCCGCGGCGTCCTCGTGCTTTGGTATCCATGCCGACTGCGTGGCGCCGTATCTGGTGGACCTGGGCACCCGGGAACAGAAGGAGCGATGGCTGCCTGGTTTCTGCTCCGGCGAGATCATCACCGCCATCGCGATGACCGAGCCCAGTGGTGGCTCCGACCTCGCCGCGCTCAAGAGCACGGCCGTTCGTGACGGCGACGACTGGATCCTCAATGGTTCCAAGACGTTCATCACCAACGGGTACCAGGCAGATCTCGTCGTCGTCGCGGCCAGGACATCACCGGACAAGGGCGCGAGGGGCATCTCCCTGCTCGGGGTCGAAACCGGTATGGCCGGCTTTGAACGCGGCCGCAAGCTCGACAAGGTCGGCCAGACGGAGTCCGACACCGCCGAGCTCTTCTTCACGGACGTGCGCGTCCCGGGGGCCAATGTCATCGGTGAGGTGGACCGGGGCTTCATCGCGATGATGGAGCGGCTTCCGCAGGAACGGGTGGGTGCGGCCGTGTCGAATACCGCTCACGCGCAACAGATTCTGCTCGAGACGATCGACTATGCCAAGGAGCGCAAGGCTTTTGGCCAGCCGATCGGCTCCTTCCAGCACAACAAGTTCCTGATTGCCGAGCTGGTGACAAAGATCGAGGTCACCCAGGCGTATGTCGACGACTGCGTCGAGGCCCACGCCGAGCGCAGGCTGAGCGCGGTTGACGCAGCCAAGGCCAAGTGGTGGTCGGCAGAGGTCCAGAACGAGGTGCTCGATGCCTGCGTGCAGCTTTACGGCGGCTACGGATTCATGAACGAGTACCGCGTTGCGCGGGCCTGGCGCGACGCCCGGGTGACGAAGATCTGGGCCGGCTCGAACGAGATCATGAAAGAGCTCATCGGCCGAGATCTCGGCCTGTGACGGCGCAGCCAGGATCAGACGAGCGAAGGGGAATCAGCGACGTGAGCATCATCCATAGGGACAAGGTCGCCATCGTCACCGGCGCCAGCCGGGGGATCGGCCTGGGCATCGCGAAGCGCCTCGTCGCGGACGGCGCACGTGTCGTCATCACTGCCCGCAAGCCTGGGGCGCTGGCCGAGGCTGTCGAAGCACTCGGCGGTCCGGCGCATGCACTGGCCATCGCTGGTCACGCAGATGACGCGGCGCACCAGGACGAGGTGGTTGCAGCGGCCAGGGAGACTTTCGGGCGCCTCGACTACCTGGTGAACAACGCCGGCATCAACCCGTCTTACGGACCCATGCTGGAGATGGACGTCGAATCGGCGCGCAAGGTCCTGGAAGTCAATGTTCTCAGCGCTTTCAGCTGGACCCAGAAGGCCGTGGGCTCCGGCCTTGGCACCCCGCAGGCTCCGGGCGGAGCGATCGTCAATGTCGCCTCGATCGCCGGCCTCGGGGCAACCGGCGTGCTGGGCTGGTACGCCGTGAGCAAGGCAGCGCTGATCCATCTCACCACCGAGCTGGGCTATCAGCTGGGGCCGGATGTGCGTGTCAACGCGGTGGCGCCCGGCATCGTCAAGACGGACTTCGCCCAGGCTCTGTACGAGGGGCGTGAGGAGAGGGTGGCCAGGCGATATCCGCTCAAGCGGCTGGGCGTTCCGCAGGACATCTCCGGGGCCGTCTCGTTCCTGCTCTCCGGCGACTCTTCATGGATGACCGGCCAGACCGTCGTGCTGGACGGCGGTGCCACCCTGGCCGGTCCCATGTGAGACCTGCTCAGTCCTTCGGACCACCGGCAACATAGATGATCTGACCTGAGACGTACCCGGCCTCTTCGCTGGCCAGGAACGAGATGGTCGCTGCAACGTCCTCGGGCTGGCCGACCCTCCCGACCGGGATCTGTGAGGCGGCCCCGGCCAGGAAGTCCTCAAAAGAGAGGTTCATCCGTTCGGCGGTGGCTCTGGTCATTGCGGTGGCGATGAAGCCGGGAGCCACCGCGTTGGCCGTCACACCGAACGGGCCGAGCTCGATCGCCAGGGTCTTGGTGAATCCCTGCACGCCTGCCTTGGCGGCCGAATAGTTGGCCTGACCCCGGTTGCCCTGTGCAGACGTGGACGAGAGGTTGACGATCCGGCCGTGGTTCTCGGCCGTCATGTGCGCCTGGACGGCCTTGGTCATCAGGAAGGCGCCACGCAGGTGGACGTTCATCACCGCATCCCAGTCATCCAGAGGCATCCTGAAGATCAGGTTGTCGCGGATGATGCCGGCGTTGTTGACCAGGATCGTCGGGATCCCGAGCTCGGCCGCGACCCGCGCCACGGCCGCGTCGACTCCCTCGGGGGAGTTGACGTCGACACCGACGGCGATGGCGCGGCCACCCTCCGAGGTGATCGCCGACACCGTCCCGGCGCAGGACGCCTCGTCCAGGTCCAGGACTGCCACGGCGTTACCGTCCTTGGCCAGGCGGATGGCGGTTGCCGCTCCGATGCCGCGGGCTGCTCCGGTAACGATCGCCGTGCGTTGCGTGGTGCTCAAGTGTGCCTCCAAGGCGCGATGTGTTGCGTTGACAAGAGATCCGGCTCTGCTAGGTCAGAGCTTGACGGCCGGCAGAGACGAGGGGGTCGACGATAGTGCCGATCTGGTCGAAGTCCGGACCCACGGTCTGACCGGTGACATACCGGTAGTGGATACCTTCACAGATGACCGCCAGCTTGTAGTAGCCGAGTGCCGTGTACCAGCTGAGGGGGCTGACATCCAGGCCTGAGCGATCTGCATACCTGCGGATGAGGGACTCGATCGAGGGGAAGCCATTGTGCGGTCCCATGCCGTCCGAGACGATGCCGGCGACTCCCGGCGCCGGAGCGGCATAGACCGGCAGCAGGCCCAGGTCGCACAGGGGGTCGCCCAGGGTGGCCATCTCCCAGTCGAGCACCGCCATGATCTGCTGATCGGGCCCGACCAGGACGTTGTCGAGACGGTAGTCACCGTGCACCACGCTGGACCGCTGGCTGGCCGGGACGTCGGCCGCCAGCTGATCCGCAAGGTCGCTGATGCCCGGTATCTCGCGTGAGCGCGAGCGCTCCAGCTGCTGGGTCCAGCGACGCACCTGCCGCTCGAGAAAGCCGTCGGGGCGGCCGAAATCAGCCAGCCCCACGTCTGCCGGGTCGACCTCGTGGAGGTCGGCCAGGGTGTCGATGAGTCGATGCGCCAGCTTCGTTCGCGCCCGGTCGTCCAGCTTGTCGGTGTCCCTGGTCCGTCTCAGGATCGAGCCCTCGACGAGCTCCATGACGTAGAACGGCGCCCCGATCACGGCCGGATCCTCGCACAGCGTCACCATCGCGGGAACTGGCACCGGGGTCGGAGCGAGGGCCGACATGACGCGATACTCGCGGGCCATGTCGTGGGCGGTTGCCAGAACGTGCCCGAGTGGCGGTCGGCGGAGCACCCAGCTGTGAGAGCCGTCCGTGAGCCGATAGGTCAGGTTGGACTTCCCGCCCTCGATGAGCTCGGCGCGCAGTGCTGGTGCGGGCGCTGTTCCCGCTCCCGCGTGGCGGTTCACGGCGGATTCCGGCGCGGAACTGATCGGGGCGCGGAGCAGCGGCTCGAGGTAGCCGCTCAGCGCGTCGAGGTCGAGTCCGTCAGGCATGGCGCGAGCCTACTAAGCGATCGCTTAGCGCGAAAGTC